>JACRPV010000238.1 GCA_016223015.1 Geobacter sp.
AGGAATCGTTTGTCGGAGCGGCAAGCATGCCGGTTCTGAACATCCCCCTGGCCAAGGCCTATCATAAGGCGTTCATGTCGCTGAAGGAGGCTTTGGGGCTCGGAGAACCCATATCCCTGTCGCTGCTCGCGGCACAGCGCGACGTGCTGGTCATCGGTGACGAAGAGTCCGCACCCGAGACCTGGCTTCCCGAACTGACCGCTGCCACCAATCAGGCGGTCGACGGTCTCGAAGCCATGCGGATGCGCGAGGGGGAGGCGCTCTTGGCCGACATCACCCAGCGCCTGGCAACCCTGGAATCCCTCATTGCAACAGTGGCCGAACGGGTGCCACAGGTCGTCAGCGATACTGCGGCAAAGCTGCGGGAAAGGGTTTCGCAGCTCCTTGCCGGCAGCCCGCTCGATGAGGCGAGGATCGCCCAGGAAGTGGCTCTCATGGCTGATCGGTGCGATGTGACCGAAGAGCTGGTACGGTTTCGGAGCCACCTGCAGCAGATGTCGTCAACCCTGCGGGCAGACGAGCCGGTGGGGCGGAAGCTGGATTTTCTGCTCCAGGAGTTGAACCGGGAGGTGAACACCATCGGTTCCAAGGCCAACGACGCAGAGCTCGCGACGCAGGTGATCGCCCTCAAGGCCGAGCTGGAAAAGATCCGCGAGCAGGTACAGAATATCGAATAGCGTCGGAAGGGTGAGAGGGGAAGGGGTTTTCATGAAACGAGAAGGGATTGTCTTCATCATCTCTGCTCCGTCAGGGGCCGGCAAGACCACGCTTTGCAAGGAAGTCATTGACATATTCCATGATTTGCGGCATTCTGTCAGCTACACCACGCGGCAGGCGCGCCCCGGCGAGGTTCATGGCCGGGATTATTTTTTTGTGGGACAGGAAGAGTTTCGCCGGATGGTGGAAGCTGGTGAGTTTGTCGAATGGGCCGAGGTCCATGGCAACTGTTACGGAACCGCCCTTGCTACCCTGGCAGAGTACCGCAGCCGCAACATCGACGTGATCCTGGATATCGATTGCCAGGGGGCGCGTCAGCTCAAGGAACAATTTACCGGCGGGGTTTTCATCTTCATCCTGCCTCCCAGCTACCATGAACTGCGACGCCGGCTGGACAAGCGCAATTCCGACAGCGAAGAGGTCATCGAGATGCGGATCGAGAATGCCGCCGCCGAGATCCGCGAGTCCCGCTGGTATAATTACATCATTTTCAACGACGATTTCAGTCGGGCACTTGAAGAGCTGAAGTCGGTCATCATGGCCGAACGTTGCCGGACCGATCGGGTTCTGGATGCTGTCGGCGAGATGTTCGAGCTCTCGTAACAAAAGAAGGGGGAGATAGATGGCACGGGTTACGGTTGAAGATTGTCTCGAACGGGTAGATAACCGTTTTCTGCTGGTGATGTTGGCGTCCAAAAGGGTGAAACAGCTCTACAAGGGGGCCAGGCCGCTTATCGAAAACAAAAGCACCAACAAAAATGTCGTGCTTGCCTTGCGCGAGATTGCCGCCGGCAAGGTCAACTACGAACTGACTGCACGCCGAAGCCGGTAACGGTTTTGTTGCGGAGGGCAGAGGCTGTCAAGCTTTTGCCCTCTTTTTGTATCTCCTGCACGACATTTCCGTTCGCACATCTTCGGCTGATTACCGCTCCCCAACCCTTGCTTCAGGTAACGGTGCCGCTCACCTATGATCAGGCTTAACGACATACTCGATAAAGTGATGGCGTACAACCCTGCAGCTGACCTGGATCTGGTCCGCAAGGCCTACGTCTATTGCGCCAAGGTCCACCAGGGTCAGACGCGCCTTTCCGGTGAGCCGTATCTGGTGCATCCCATGGAGGTTGCGGCAATCCTTGCCGATCTCCGCCTGGATGTCCCCACGGTGGTGACCGGACTCCTGCACGACACGGTCGAAGATACCCTGACCACCCTGGACGAACTGAAGGAGCTGTTCGGCGAAGAGGTGGCGATCCTGGTGGACGGCGTTACCAAGATCGGCAAGATCCACTTCAAGACCAAAGAGGAGAGCCAGGCAGAGAACTTCCGCAAGATGCTCCTGGCCATGTCCAACGACATCCGGGTCATCCTGATCAAGCTTGCCGACCGTCTGCACAACATGCGGACCCTGCAGTACCAGCCTGAACCCAAGCAGCGCAGCATTGCCAAGGAAACCCTCGATATTTACGCCCCCATAGCCAACCGGCTCGGCATCTCCTGGATCAAGAGCGAGCTGGAGGACCTTTCTTTCCGCTACCTCGACCCGCAACTCTACTACGATCTCGCCTCAAAGGTGACCAAGAAGAAGAAGGAGCGGGAAGCCGATGTGGAGAAGGCGCGCTCCACCATCGCCGCCAAACTGGCAGAGCATGACATCAAGGGTGATGTCTATGGCCGGAGCAAGCATCTCTATTCCATCTATCGCAAGATGGAGAGCCGTAACGTGGATATCGACCAGATCTATGACCTGATCGCCATCCGTGTCATGGTGGAGGGGATCCGCGAGTGCTACGAGGTGCTCGGCATCATCCACTCCACCTGGAAACCGGTGCCGGGCCGCTTCAAGGACTATATCGCCATGCCCAAGGGGAATATGTACCAGTCGCTGCACACGACGGTCATCGGCCCCTTTGGCGAACGGATGGAGGTGCAGATCCGCACCGGCGAGATGCACCGGGTGGCCGAGGCGGGAATCGCGGCGCACTGGAAATACAAGGAGGGGAAAGGGTACGACGAGAAGGACGTCAAGCGCTTTGCCTGGCTCCGGCAACTGCTGGAGTGGCAGCAGGAGCTGCAGGACTCCCGCGAGTTCATGGACACGGTCAAGGTGGAACTCTTCCCGGAAGAGGTCTACGTCTTCACCCCCAAGGGGGATGTGAAGAGCTTTCCCAAGGGGTCGACCCCCATTGATTTTGCCTACAGTGTCCATACCGATGTGGGACACCGTTGTGTCGGCGCCAAGGTCAACGGCAAACTGGTGCCGCTCAAGCACGAACTCAAGACCGGCGACATCGTCGAGGTGCTCACCTCGCCGCACCATACCCCCAGCAAGGACTGGCTGAAGGTTGTCAGGAGTTCGCGGGCGCGCAACAAGATCCGTGTCTGGATCAAGACCGAGGAGCGGAAGCGGAGCATCACCCTTGGCCGCGAGATCTGCGAGAAGGAGTTCCGCCGCTACTCACTCAATTTTGCCAAGCTGCAGAGGAGTGGGGACGTCAAGAAGCTTGCTGCCGAATTCGGCCTTGTTACCGAGGAAGACCTCCTGGCCTCTATCGGTTACGGCAAACTTTCCTCCCATCAGGTCATTGCCAAGCTCATCCCGGCGGAGAAGCTGGAGCAGCATCAGGAACGCAAGGAGAGCCGGGTCGGCAAGGTCATCGAAAAGCTGATCAAGAAATCTTCGAGTGCGATCCAGATCAGCGGTGTCGAGGATGTCCTGGTCCGCTTCGGCAAATGCTGCAATCCGGTCCCCGGTGACGACATCGTCGGGTTCATCACCCGTGGGCGGGGGGTGACGATCCATACCAGCGACTGTCCGCTGGCCCTGGAGAGCGACCCCGACCGCCGGATCGAGGTCGCCTGGAACAGGGACAAGCGCGCCGCATTGCCGGTCAAGATCAGGGTCACCTGTCATGACGAAAAGGGGATCCTGGCCAACATCTCCCAGGCCATCACCAACTGCGAGGCCAACATTGCCAGCGCTACGATCCAGAGCACCGTGGACAAGCGCGGCATCAATATCTTCGAGATAGAAATCACCGACCTCGACCACCTGAACCGGGTGATCAAGAGCGTCATGCAGATCAAAGGGGTCACCAAGGTCGACCGGTTGAAGAGCTGAACGATTTCGTGCCGAACGGCAGGGTATTTTCGCACTGCTTGTTAGAGCGCGGCTGACCATCCGGTATCATGATTGGGGGAGGGAACTGCCATGGGCGGCAAGGAGATCATCAGTACCGATAAGGCACCACAGGCAATAGGTCCGTATTCTCAGGGGGTGAAGGCAGGGGGGCTGGTGTTTTTTTCAGGCCAGATCCCGCTTGATCCTGCTACGGGCATGCTGAAGGGGGAGTCCATTGCCGAGCAGACCGGGCAGGTCATGCTCAACATCGCCGCCATGCTGGCCGCAGCCGGGCTCGGTTTTGACGATCTGGTGAAGACGACGATCTACCTTGCCGACATGGAC
>JACRPV010000010.1:0-12020 GCA_016223015.1 Geobacter sp.
CGTCAGATTGGCATTCATGTGATTGTAGTTGGTCTGTCCGGTCGTGTCATATCTATGGACTTTAGCCACGGAGTGACATGCTTCGCAGATGCGTTGGGAAGATGTTCGGCCGCTATAGTCATAACCAAAGGCGGTCACGTTCTTATAAATAATGTTTTTTGCAACGCTGGGGCCGATGGTGGCAGGAATGCTGGTCGTGACGCGCTTGCTGTTTGAAGTTCCCTTGGTGTGGCAGGTGGCGCAGGTAAAGGCGCCATACTGTCCGCCTGCCACACCCCATCCACCGCTTGCCGACCAGTAGTTGTTTGTCGACCCGAATTTCGCCACTGTCTGACTGTTGTGAAGGTGATCGCTGCTGGCCCATGACAAGGGCATTAAGAACGAAAGGCCCAGCATGATACAACAGCAGAAAATAATCCCCGTTTTGTTCCTCATCAGGCAACGTTTTTCTGCGGCAATTCTCTTTTCCATGGGGCAATCCCTCTTGAACTATGTTTATGTGCAGTCTTTACGGCTTGAATCCCCGGGTACCTAGCGTGCCTGGCGGATCTGGGTGTTTTTCATGGCAAAGATGATCGAACGCAATGATTTCAGGTTGCTGACGTAGGTATTGAGTGGGGCCATTTCTCCCTGGTACATCTTTCCCATGTTTTCGGAAATGCGGCCTTTTACCTCAAAGGCGATCTTGCCGGAGGCGTTTTTGACCGGAGAATATGAAATGGTAGGGTCAAGGGTTATGAGAGCGGCAAGCAGGTAGGTGTCTTCGACGATTGAAGTCTGGTTGTCAATAAAGATGACTTTATTGTGCTGATTCATTGCCATGTGTACGTCTCCTTTTCTCTCCGGCAACAGACGGTAATCATCCAGCGAAACACAGCTCTCAGGTTGTCATCGTGGTGCCGGATGAGAATCCAGGCATTCCCCAGGATCAGGATGTCGAAATCCATACCGATGAATGCTCGACTCTTGAAAGTGCCGGTAAACGGGATGTTGTATTTCCGGCAACGTTTCAGGTGCGGCGTGTGGAAAGGCCTCGGTCAGGGTGAAGCTCGTGGTGGGATGCTGTGGGCGGAACTGCTCCACATATAAGTCGAATGGCTTGGAATTCCCGAGTATTCTATTCTTCTGTGCGATGACGAAATATTTTGATATTTCATAAATCTAGAATGAATTCTTTCTCGGTTCCGGCGCAGTATGTCTGCGGTTGATGAGGTTGGAACGTAGATGAATGATCAAGCCTGTCGCGTTTCGCTTCGAATAGTGGCGTTAGATCTGTGCGGTTGCCAGGAAGCCCAAATGAGGCTAAATCACCATAAAGTCATGTTATAATACCTTAACAATTCAACCTTATATGCGCAAGTGAAAATTTTTAATAATTATGGATAATAATATTATATTGTTATGGATATGTGATTAATTATGATATGTTAATATGCAGCGTGTTGGTGGTGTGGGGTGTAACAGTTGAACCTTGAAAGGGATTTTGAGAAAGTTGGGGTGGGTTCAGTCAAGAATCAATTTACGGGAATATTTTCACGGTCTTACTCGGAGTAGTGGCAAATCAGGCGAAGCAGAAGTTGAGTATCGCTAATCGTAAGCCAATATTGGATATCTATATGGATCTGTAGAGTGGCAAGTCTGGAAAGGATGTGTCTGTAATTGCCATCGAAATCATGGGGTGAAATGGTTAAAATGCAAATAAACGAATAAATGAATGTAAGTGATCGCTTGATCTTCTCGATGTACTGTTCAAGCACCACCAGTATTTGTTACTGTTATGTGTTGCAAATTAGAAATTATTATGATATCTCGTTTGCGCTGATACTAATGTGCATGAGAAGGGGTAGTCGCTGATGATTCGAATTACCGAGGACATTGACCGCTGGTATGAAGAGGAGCAGAAGAAAACCCTTGAGATCAAGAGAAGATTTACGTCGATTGTGAAAATGTCTGAAGAAGCAAACAAAGAAATGGATGGGGCGACTGCAGTCGGGAATTCTCCTGATTCGTTCCTCACGTTAGCCAATATTTTTGAGAAATCCCCTTCAGATCGCCCTGCCAAGTAGGTTTTCCATAACGATACCAATTAAGAAGGGAAGCATGTATAGCTTCCCGGAATCGAAATCAAAAGGGTTCGGCTACTTTTTGCCCTGCAGTTTTTCCTGATGCTTTGCCATCTTAAGTGCCTGATTTGAGATATTGACGGCATCGGATTTTGCCTTTTCTTCCGATTTTTTTATGTCCTTGGCAACCTTGGTAACAGTCGAACCCTGTGCCAACTGGGCCTGGGGGTTAACCTCCGTGGGATTCAAGAGTACGGTATTGGGTGAGATTTGGGCTATTGTCATTGCTTAATGCCTCCCCTGTCGATTTTCAGATACTTATCGTCCAAATCACATCATTCTTGAACATTTTGTTAGGGTTTATCCCGTGGTGATCTCAATGCATCGGGTCAACCGGATGATTCTGTATTGCGTCGATTTCCCACGTGTACTGCCATTTATGCAACAGGTCAGTTCATACCATGTCAGTGCCTGTATCAAATTAACGGAATCGTCATCTTGATGATAGAGAGTTGCTCAACGTGCCTTTATGGATACAACTTCGTTTCCTTTGGCAGGAGAGAATTCCGTGCTTGCATTTCTGATTGAATTGCTCTTACATTATTCAGACATGTCCAATCTTGTTATGTAAGCAGAATATTTCGAGGATAACGCCATTTTAGTCTAATTTGTAAACAGCATCGAAAAAACAAAACGTTGACAATGTACGGCTTTATTGTTTAATAATCATAAATATCATATGCAAAGGAGTACCTTATGGCAACAATTACCGAATTAGTGGCAGAGATCGTGTCAGCTCATGCTTCGACTACCCCGATGACCACTGAGCAACTTCTTGAAGAACTTCAGAAGGTTACCGATGCACTGAAGGCTCTGGAGGCGGGGAGAGAGGTCGATGTTACGGGCGAAGGTGGCGGAAGGCCGGCAATTTCGATCAAAGATGCATTCAAAAAGAACGAGGTTGTCTGCATGGTCTGTGGCAAGGGAGGCTTCAAGACCCTTACCCGTCATCTCAATCAGTCCCATAATATGAAGCCTCGTGAGTATCGCAAACAGTTTGGGCTTCCCGGCAGTCAGTCGTTGTCTGCCAAGAGTTTTTCCGAGGCAAGAAGAAAGATGGCCCAGGACAGGGGATTGGCTGATAAACTCGTCAAGGCGAGAGAGGTTAGGGCTGCGAACCTTGCTGCTAAAAAAGCCAAGGTAGTGAAGCCTTCGGCAAAGACCAAGGCTGAAAAGCCCCAGGAATAGGACGGTCTGTTCTGCAACGTCCTTTCTCGCATGATCGCGGGGAGGGACGTTGCCTCCTGTTTCAAAGGTTGTGGGGGGCATGCCGCATCTGTTGGCATTTCCCCAATTTTTTCAATTCGGCTGTGCCAGGCAGCATCCGTTTAAACGACCTGTCAACTAGCAGGATAGAGTGGCGACTGTAACCCGCGTTTGTCGAAAGGGCTGCAATGTCCCATCACGTACGGAAATCAGGTTTCCTGCAGCTCATTGACCGGCTCAACAAATTCCCCCAAGGGGCTCCCCAGGCCCCGCTTTTGATGAAAATCCTCTCTATCCTCTTCAGCGAACGGGATGCCGAACTGGTATCACGTCTTCCTCTCAAGCCATTTACCGCAGCAAAAGCCGCGAAGATACTCAACAAGTCGGAACAGGATGCCGTGGTATTTCTTGATGCCCTGGCCGAGCGCGCACTGCTCCTGGATCTGGAGGCTCAGGGGGAGCGAGTCTATGTTCTGCCGCCTCCAATGGCGGGCTTCTTCGAATTTTCACTGATGAGAGTTCGTACCGATATCGACCAGAAAGCCTTGAGTGAGCTTTTCTATGAGTATTTAAACGTGGAAGATGGGTTCATCCGGGCGCTTTTTACCATCGGGGAGACGCAACTCGGCCGCGTCATGGTCCACGAACCTGCCCTGTCTGCCGAGAATTCCGCCCAGGTTCTCGATTATGAACGGGCGAGTGAAGTGATCCGGACTGCCCGACACATCGGAATCGGCCTCTGTTACTGCCGCCACAAAATGTCGCATCTGGGAAAGGCCTGTACGGCTCCACGAGAAATCTGCATGTCATTCAATGGCGTGGCTGACTCGCTTATCCGCCATGGCCACATCCGCGCAGCAGATCGGGTCGAGGCTCTCGACCTTTTGCAGGAGGCCCACGAACAGAGGCTGGTGCAGTTTGCCGACAATGTCCGCGAAGGGGTGAACTTCATCTGCAACTGCTGCGGCTGCTGTTGTGAGGCAATGCTTGCAGCCCGTCGCTTCATGGACCGTTGCCTGGGGTGCGGGAGCTGCGTCCGGGTCTGCCCGGCAGGCGCACTGCACCTGGAATCCCGTCCGCAGCGGGTACTTACTCCTGTCAACACTGCCCATCGGGTCGTGCTCATGGCCATCGAACGGGATTGCCTGCAGAATCTCATTTTCGACAATCAGGCCCTTACGAGCCACAGGGCAATGGCGGCGATCCTCGGGGTTATCCTCAGGCTCCCACCTGTCAAACAGCTCATGGCGAGCAGGCAGATGAAGTCGCGCTATCTGGAGCGACTCCTTGCGCGGCAACCCTTTCCCGCATAATCGTTGTTATTGAAAATGAGAAAGGGGCAGACCGCAACAGCGGGTCTGCCCCTTTCCGCAAGCCTACGGCTGCCGGAAACGGTCAGCGATCTGATAATGCGGATGAATGGGCGATCTCGAAGAACTTGCCTCCACGGGAAAAGCGGACCCGGTTTTCCTTGATCTCCACTACTGTTGCGCCTGCCACGTCCGCCCCCTCTGCCACCAGCATCCCATTGATCACGGCCCGCCGCCGCTGCCGCTCATCCTGCCAGGCTATGCCGGAAACGGTGATGGCGGGCGTGCCTGCCGGTTCTGTTGGGGCTGCAACTGGCAATGCTGCCGGGATGGGGAGTGTTGGAGGTACCGGTGGCTGCAACGCCGCGGGCTCTGTCCGTACCGGTGGCGGCGGTGCCTGCACGACCGCCGGAGGTGCAGTAACGAGCGGTGCCGCAGGCGGAGGCGGCTGAACCGTTACAGGGGCATTTACCGGCGGGGCCACGTATTCGTCCTGGGAAGTCGCCGGTATGGACCTGCCTCTGTAGAGAAACAGACCGGTGCTGATCCCAGCAACGATCAGGAGAGCCACGGCAAGTAGGGGGACAAGCGTGCGCTGGCTTTCATAATGCGGTCTGCCACGATAGCTGAGTACCTCTGGCCTGATGTCCTGGGCTGTCTGGCGCCGAGTCTTCCGGTCCTGCTCCATCTTTCGCAATGCGTCGAGTATCAGGCTCATCGGCTCGCTTCCGTTCCCTGTTTTTTTGGGGGGGCAGGTACTGATGGTGGGATTGAGTCTTGCCTCGTCGCTGCTGTCCCATTGGCGGGGAAAGACCCACCGGCGGCCTGATAGAGGCGGGAGAGGGTTTTGCCGCCTGGCTTGCCGTCAACCTGCAGCCCTTGTGCCTGCTGGAAACTTCGCACCGCGGATTCCGTTGTCGTGCTGAAGAGGCCGTCCAGAGGGCCATTATAGTGTCCTGTTTCCTTTAGGAGTTCCTGCAGCACTTTCACTCCGTTGACCGACGTCTGCTGCTCACGGTCGGCGCTCGATGCCGTTGACTGGAGCGGCGTGACGGCTGGCAGTTCCTTGTTCGTGACGATCTGCTGTTGCGACACGAATATCGTGCCGGCAATCGCCAGGATCGCAATGCAGGCTAAAGCCAGGCCCACAGGCACAAGGCGAAACCGTGCACGGGGCTCATCCTTGTTGATATCGGCTATTGCCTGCTGGGCCATGGCCGGAGAAATCTCCCGGCGCTCAGTGGTGTAGGCAAGCAGCAACGCCCGGTCGCAGACGGCATTGATCAATCGGGGCAGACCTCCGGAAAACCGGTAGATCTTTTTTATCGATCCGGCGGCAAAAGTGATCGGCTCGCGTCCGTCGGCAGCCACCCTGATCCGGTGGCGGATATACTCGTGCACATCGCTAAAGGCCATCGGTCGCAGGTGGTAGCGCACGGTGATCCGCTGGTTGAGCTGGCGCAGTTCCTGCCGGCCCAGCAGGCTTTTCAGTTCGGGCTGCCCCACAAGGACGATCTGGATCAGTTTGGCCCGTTCCGTTTCCAGGTTGGAGATCAGGCGGACCTGCTCCAGGACGGAAGGCGCGAGATTCTGTGCCTCATCGATGACCAGTACCACGGTGCGATCGACCCGGTTTTCCTCCAGCAGGAATTCGTTCAGAGATTGATGCAGCTCCCGAGTTTCGCAGCTCGTGCAGGGGAGCCCGAACTCGCGGTTGATCTCCTGCAACAGCCCCAGCGGCGAAAGGGTCGGGTTGAAGATCAGGGCGGTCCGGTGGGTTGCGGGATCGAGTTGGTTGAGCAGGGTGCGGATGATGGTGGTCTTGCCGGTTCCCACTTCGCCCGACAGTTCGATGAAGCCCGCACGGGTGTCGATGGCGTACAGAAGGTGGGCAAACGCCTCCTGATGATGGCTGCTGAGGAAGAGAAAATCGGGATTTGGCGTCAGGGAGAATGGCGGTTCACTGAAACCGAAATGTTCCCAGTACATGATATTCGTCCTTGGTGTACGGGGGTTGCCTGGGGTACAGGTTCCTTCCGGTTTTTTACCATACTTGATTCACGTCCTAATAAAATGAATAAAATCTATGAATTGCGGTTGAAATATCCATCATGGAGTGTATTCATTTCATAGATGGTTGATGCTGATACATCAATGGGCCTGACAATGGCCGGGGAGGGTGATATGGGTGTTATGCTGCAGGCGTTTTACTGGGATTGCCCGCGGGAAGACAAGGTGGAATGTGACTGGTGGGGTTTTGTCGAAAGCAGGATCAAGGAGCTCGGGAAGGCCGGTTTCACCGCACTCTGGCTTCCGCCGGCGAGCAAAGGGGCGAATATCGGCGGCATGTCCATGGGATATGACGTCTATGATTATTTCGATCTCGGGAAATACGACCAGAAGGGGTCGGTAAAGACCTGGTTCGGATCGGAAACCGAGCTCCGCTCGCTGATCAAGGCTGCACACGGGCAGAAGATGAGGGTCTACGCAGACCTGATCCTCAATCACAACAATGGTGCCGATGCCGAAGAGTTCAACCCTATCGCCGGCAGGAACTGGTGGACGAAATTCACCCCGAAAAGCAACCGGTTCACCAGGGACTGGACCTGTTTCAACCCCTCTCCCTACCAGGAACTGGGGACCGTCACCTTTGGGGACATGCCCGACCTCTGCCATATCAATCCCCGCGTCTCCACAGGCATCCTCAACCATGCCAAGTGGCTGATCGAAGAGGTCGGTTTTGACGGATTCCGCTACGATTTCGTCAAGGGGTTCGGCGCCTGGATCGTCCGTGCGATTCATGACCGCCACTACGAGCGCCGGGGAAAAACCGTGGATATCTTCGGAATCGGCGAGTGCTGGGCCGGGGACGAGTTTATCGACAGCTGGCTCGACGGGGTGAACAGGTGGTCGGAGCATCGTGTCGGTGCCTTTGATTTCCCCCTCCGGTACCGGTTGAAAGAGCTCTGCGACAGCTACGGTTTCAGCCTGAAGCGGCTTGCCGACGGCGGCGTGCTGATGAAGGACCGCCCCTTCGAGGCAGTCACCTTTGTCGACAACCACGACTTCCGCGGCGGTGGAAGTGGTATCGACGAGATCGTCAACGACAAAATCCTCGCCTATGCCTATATCCTGACCCACGAAGGGTATCCGTGCGTCTACTGGAAGGATTGGTTCAACTACGGACTGGCGCAAACAGGCAAGCCCGGTGGGATCGAGCGGCTGGTGAAGATCCACGAAAGCCATGCCGGCGGCGCAACGAACATCCTCTACATGAACGACCTGCTCTACCTGATGGAGCGGACCGGCGCCGGCAGTCAGCCGGGACTCGTGTTCGGCCTGAACAACGCGGGCGGAACGCTCAGGCAGTGGGTGCAGACCGGATTTTGCGAGAAGAAGCTGCAGCCTCTGGCATGGTACGGCACCGGAGTGACTGAACCCCAGGCCATTACAACCGGACCGGGTGGCTGGTGCGAGATCGAGGTGCCTTCCCGAGGTTATGTGGTGTATGGTGAGTAAGCCGGGACTGTGATGGAGCAGACCGGGCGTACTCCGCTCGGACAGGCAGGAACGTCCGGTGACAATCGGGAGGAAACATGGCTGCCAACAAGAACATCGTCATCTGTTCCGACGGTACCGGCAACTCTGCCATCAAAGACCGCGGTACCAACGTGTTCAAGATCTTCGAGGCCGTGGATATCTACGGCCATTGGGACGACCCGTCGTTACGACCGCAGGTTGCCGTTTACGACGACGGTGTCGGTACTGAAGGCTTCAAACCTCTGCGCATTCTGGGGGGCGCCTTTGGCTGGGGACTCGGCAGGAACATCCGTCAGCTCTATACCGAGTTGGCACGGGTCTATGAACCGGGCGACAGCATCTACCTGTTCGGATTCAGCCGCGGGGCATTCACAGTCAGGAGTCTGGCCGGTTTCATCGGTGCCTGCGGCATCATCGACCGGGCAAAGCTGGGAGACAGCGATATCCGGTCTTTGGTGGACGAGGCCTACCGTACCTACCGCACCACCTATCGCGGCGGCGGCAACGGGACAACGGCGCGGCAGCAGGCAGACAGCTTCCGCCTCGAACATTCAGTGGTGCATGAACAGCATGCCCCTGCAGGGCGGGTGAAAATCCGTTTCATCGGCGTCTGGGATACGGTCGACGCGGTCGGGCTCCCTATCGACGAACTTTCCGTCGTGCTGAATGGCATATTCCGCTTCAAATTCCCCGATTACGTGCTGGGCGACCATATCCAGCGGGCTTGTCACGCCCTTTCCATCGATGACGAGCGTCGGACCTTCCACCCGCTCATGTGGGACGAATCTGCAGAACGGCACGAGGAGGGAAAGGAGCGGATCGAACAGGTCTGGTTCCCCGGCGTCCATTCCAACGTCGGTGGCGGTTACCCGAAGCAGGGGATGTCGCTGGTCTCCCTCTTCTGGATGATGAACATGGCCGAGGAGGCCGAACTGCGGTTCGTCGACTGCGACCGTCACCTGGTACTCGACCACCAGAACCCTTTTGACAAGCTCTACGACTCGCGGTCGGGTTTCGGAGTCTATTACCGGTACCTGCCGCGGGATATCGCCAAGATGTGCGATCGGCACGGCACGCTCCCCAAGATTCATCTCAGTGCCATGGAACGGGTCATCCAGGGGACCGGCGGCTATGCTCCCGGCAACATTCCGGCAGGGTGCAGCATCGTGGCGACCGGGAATCCGCCCAAAGGGCTGATCCCGGTCGGCAAAGAGATCACGCAGGCCCTCAAGGGGCGGACCTCACTACTGGACAGCGTCCAGCCGTGGGTCTGGCTGCGGCACTATACCCACCTGGCATTCCTGGCCGTGTCGGTGCTGGCCCTGGCCTTTCTCTTCTGGGATTCGTACCGGCAGGCATGCGGCGAGGGGATTACCTTTTCCCTGAACGGCCTGGTGAAGCTCGCTGTCTGCATGATGCAGAACCCCAAGCTCTATGGCGCCCTGATTGCCATCATCGTCGCTTTTTATCTGGTCGGGCTGCTGGCGAGCCGGCAGATGGGGCGGATCTTCTCCCGTTTCTGGGCTGGTCTGCATGCCAGGCTGCGGGATCAACTCTACCCCTAGAACCTGCCGGCATCACGACGCAACAGGCCTTCTGGCACGGCATTCACGACGTATTTCATGCAGAGGCAATACTCAATCGAATGTCCCTTTCACGATATCCATTCGCCAGGTTATGGAAGCCAGGCGGGTGGGTGACGATGCATCAAGGTCAGGCGAGATGGTGGGCAGCGCGAAATTGACTCCCTTGTTGTCGATCTCGGCCGCTGCCCGCTTGGTAAACATCGAAGAACCAAAACCGAGGGTCATGCCGAGCATGAGCCCGACGCCTGCGCCGGTGCCGATATAGCCCCAGTGATCGAACGGCTTATCGGTCAGGGTCATGCATGCCGCCCCCAAGAGCCCCCCGAAGACGCTCCCGTATAATGCACCCTTCAAAATCTTTTCATAGGCCTCTTCAGCCCCAGCTGTCGAGGTTCCAAACAGCAAGGACGCCAGAACCAGTACACACACTGCACGAACAGCACATTTCATCGATGGTATCCTTGCACAACCGTGATCACTGCCGGATATAATGGTTGCTGTCGATCATGTTCCCATATCGGCTCAGTTCTGAGCATACTGCTTTGCCTGTCCCGCCGGTTCTGGAATGCCGGCAATGATATTGGCTTTTTGGATCATGGTATTCATCAACCCCATGGCAGTGAGATTTTCTCCTTCATCCGTGTCGTTCATGGTCATTCCCCAGAGAAGTCTGCCTGTCACGAGGTCGGTCATCTTTGCCGTCACGGAAACGGTGCAGCGGACCAGGCTCTTGGAGTAAAGGCTTCCGGAGGAGTTGATCGAATCACACCTGAAATCATTGATGTTCCCATACACTACTGCTGCCAGGTTGTGTGCTTTCAGTTTTTGTCGCATTTCATCGCTCAAGCCAGAACTATAGAAAGAGGCTTCATTCACCCAATTGCTGGTTATGCTGCGATCAATGACGACATAGCCCTTTGCTACGAGTTCTTGTGCCAGTCGGTCAGAGGTTTCCTGCCCGACATTTTTGTTGACCGGAGAAGAGAATGGCATCAGCGCGACGTTTTTACTTGAATAGGTGGAACATCCTGACAGTAAAAATAATGGTAAAAAAGTTGTAATCATAAATCTCATACAATCTTCCCCCTTTAGTTCAATAAGGACGTCCGATATTGGAAGTCCATTCATTACACATGTATAACCTGATAGGTATTTAACAGTAAATTGAGGAAGAATTACGGATAAAATAAGGAGTTATTCATTATAGTCGTCGCAGCTGAATCGGGCAACGACAGGGTTAGCCAGAAGCGCCCGTAGCGGATACAGGGAGGGATTGCCGGTAATGACCGGCGTTGACAGCTTCTGCAGGCAGGCTACACTTTCTCAATCTCACTGGGGAGGCAGGAGCGGCCATGTCCGAAAAGGTGATTGCCACATGTGCGGTACGACGTCTGGAAATCCTGGATGAAAGTGGGGGTGTGGACACCGATCTGATGCCCCTTCTGGCCGATACGGACATCCGGAGGATGTACGACCTGATGGTTCTGACCCGGACCTTTGACGAGCGGGCTCTGGCACTGCAGCGGGAAGGGCGGCTCGGTACCTATCCGCCGGTGACGGGGCAGGAGGCGGCCCAGGTGGGGAGTGCCCTGGCCTTGCAACCCCGTGACTGGGTGTTTCCCTCTTTTCGCGAGATGGGGGTTCACCTTACCCTCGGCTTTCCCATGCAGCAGCTCTTCCAGTACTGGGCCGGCGACGGACGGGGCCTGCAGACCCCGGACTCCCTCAATATCTTCCCCATCTGCGTCTCGGTGGGGACTCACATCCCCCATGCCGTTGGCGCGGCCATGGCTGCCCGTTACCGGCGCGACCCTGCCGTTGCGGTCGCCTATTTCGGCGACGGTGCCACCTCCAAGGGGGATTTCCACGAAGGGTTCAACATGGCCGGGGTGTTCAGGCTGCCGGTGGTGTTCATCTGCCAGAACAACCAGTGGGCCATCTCCGTACCTCTGAAGGGGCAGACTGCGGCCGGAAGCCTGGCGCAGAAGGCATTTGCCTACGGGTTCGAGGGGGTGCAAGTGGATGGCAACGATATCTTTGCCGTCTACCGGGCCAGCCGCGATGCGCTGGATAAGGCCAGAGGAGGCGGGGGGCCGACCTTCATCGAATGTCTCACCTACCGCATGGCCGACCATACCACGGCAGACGATGCCTCCCGCTACCGTTCCCCTGAAGAGCTCGCAACATGGTCTGCCAGGGACCCGATCCTGCGTCTGGAGCGGTTCATGGCGCAGAAAGGCATCTGGAACGAGGCA
>JACRPV010000010.1:12130-26243 GCA_016223015.1 Geobacter sp.
CGCCAGGGGATGGAGCGGGACGACCGGGTTGTGCTCCTGGGAGAGGACGTGGGGCGTGACGGAGGGGTATTCCGCATTACCGACGGCCTGTTGGAGCGGTTCGGCAGCGAGCGGGTGATCGATACCCCCCTCAGCGAGTCGGCCATTGTCGGGGCTGGCATCGGCATGGCCGCCTATGGCCTTCGACCCGTGGCCGAGATCCAGTTCATGGGTTTCCTCTATGCGGCTTTTGATCAGCTCTTCACCCATGCGGCGCGAATCAGGGCGCGCTCCTGCTCCCGCTTCTCCGCATCCCTGGTGGTCCGTACCCCCTATGGCGCGGGGATCAAGGCGCCGGAACTCCACGAGGAGAGCAGCGAGGCGCTGTTCTGTCACATGCCGGGCCTGAAGGTGGTGGTCCCGTCCGGTCCCTATACTGCCAAGGGGCTCCTGCTGGCAGCCATCCGCGACCCCGACCCAGTGCTCTTCCTGGAACCGACCCGGCTTTATCGCCTGCTGAAAGAAGAGGTACCTGAGGACGAGTATGTCATCCCCCTCGGTCAGGCACGGGTGGTTCGCGAGGGGAGGGGGGTCACCGTCATTGCCTGGGGGAGCATGCTGGAGCGGGTAATGAAGTCGGTTGGCGGGCAGGATGCCGAGGTGATCGATCTGCTGTCCCTGAACCCCTTCGATGCGGAGACGGTGCTGGCGTCGGTACGAAAGACCGGTCGGGCGGTGATCGTGCATGAGGCGACACAGAGTTGCGGTTTCGGTGCCGAGGTCGCCGCAACCCTGGCTTGCGAGGGGATTCTCCATCTGCGGGCGCCGGTGATGCGGGTAACGGCACCGGACGTGACCATGCCGCTTCCCTCCCTGGAGGAGTATTACCTGCCAACGGTGGAGCAGATACGCCTGGCAATCGACGATGTGATGAGGTACTGACATGGCCTATGAATTCAGGCTTTCCGATCTGGGTGAAGGGATCGCCGAGGCGGAACTGCGCAAGTGGCTGGTTCGTGAAGGCGAGCGAATCAGCGAGCATCAGCCGGTGCTGGAGGTGGAGACCGACAAGTCGGTGGTGGAATTGCCGTCACCGCGGGCTGGGGTGGTCAGGCAGGTGCATCGCCGGGAAGGCGAGACCGTCAGGGTCGGGGAGCTCCTTCTCACCATTTCTGACGTCGAAGAGGCCCCGGCGCAGAGGGAGACGCAGCGCCCCGCCTCGGTGGGGATCGTCGGGACCCTCCCCGAGGCTGATGAGGAGACGCAGGTACTCGCCACCCCCCTGGTCCGGAAACTGGCGAGGGAGCGAGGGATCGACCTCAAGGAGATCAGGGGGAGCGGACCGCATGGCAGCATTACGCCTGAGGATCTGGAGAGGAAGGGGGCGACCGGGCAGCGGGAAGTCGCGAGTTACGGGCAGGTGGAGCGTCTGCCGCTCAAGGGGGTGCGCCGCGCCGTTGCCCGCAATGTCATGGCTTCCCAGCGCAACACCGCCTTTGTTACCGGAATGGAAGAAGCCGACATCACCGAACTATGGCAGATGCGCCAGCGGGAGCAGCAGGAGGTCGAGTCCCGCGGCAGTCACCTGACCTTTCTCCCCTTCATCATCAAGGCCGCCCAGCACGCGCTTCGCGAGCACCCCTATCTCAACGCCTCCGTCGACGATGTTGCTGAGGAGATTATTCTCAAGAAGGAGTTTCATTTCGGCATCGCCGTGGATACGCCGGATGGCCTGATGGTGCCGGTGGTCCGTGACGTGGACCGGAAAAACATCGTCGAGTTGGCAAAGGAGCTCCGGGTCCTGGGGGTGAAGGCGCGCAACCGGACCATCACTGCCGAGGAGATGCGGGGGAGCAGTTTCACCATCACCAATTACGGGCATTTCGGCGGTCTCTTTGCCACACCGATCATCAACTGGCCCGACGTGGCGATCCTCGGGTGCGGACGCATCGTGGACCGGCCTTGGGTTCACCAGGGGGAGATCGCCATCAGGAAGATCCTGCACCTGTCGCTCACCTTCGACCATCGTGTCACCGACGGCGCCGATGCGGCGCAGTTTCTCGCCAGGCTCGTCGCCTTTCTGGAGGACCCGGCGCTGCTCTTTCTTGAAAGCGTCTGATCCTGGGGGACGATTATAGTTGCTCGTGATATTGGGTCAGTGGTCGCGGTAGGCCATGGCGCGGTGTACCCGCTCCATGGCCAGGGTAATGGCGGCATCGCGGGGGAGGATGTTTCGTGCTGCGGAGTGTTCGAGGATCTGGCGTGTGTTGCTCCTGATCCGTTCGTCGATATTGGCGAATGCCTCTTGTGCGGATTTGCCCGCATATTCCATGGCAGCCATGATGACACCACCGGCATTGGCGATAAAATCGGGCACCACCAGGATGCCCTTGTTGTACAGCATCTGCTCTGCTTTTGCCGTGGCCGGAATATTCGCTCCCTGCAGGATGAGGCGGGCCGTGATCTCCGCGGCATTCCCCTCGTTGATGACGTCGGGGGTTGCTGCCGGGATGATGATGTCGCAGGGTACGGCAAAAATGGTTTCCGCGGCGATCCTGCTCCCTTTGCCGTAGGCGGTGACGCTGCCATGCTCTTCCTTGACCCGCGCCAGCTCGTCGAAATCGATGCCGGACGGATCATAGACGCATCCGCGAGAGTCCGAGGCAGCTACCAGAACGGCTCCCCTGGCGCAGAGAAAGCGGGCTGCTGCCCTGCCCACGTTTCCGTATCCCTGTATCACCAACCGTGCCCCTTTCAGATCCACTCCTGCCATGGGGGCTGAAACCTCGGCACAGGCCGCAAGTCCATATCCGGTCGCACCCAGCTTGTCCAGCGGCAGTCCGCCAATCTCCTCGGGAAGCCCGACAGCGCGTCCGGTTTCGTCATGGATCCAGGCCATGGCCGTTTCATTGCTCCCCATGTCCGGTCCCGGTATGTAGTCCTGAAGATCGCGGATCATGCGGGCAAAGACGCGAAAAGCCCGCTCTTTGTTGGATGAAAGCGGATCGGCAATGATCCCCGCCTTGGCTCCGCCGTGGGGAAGCCCGGCAATGGAGTTCTTCAGCGTCATGGTCCTGGCCAGCCGCCACACCTCTGAAGTGCTGACCCGTGGAGAGACCCGCACCCCGCCGATGGCCGGTCCCAGTGCCACGTTGTCGATCACGACCACTGCTCTCAGGCGATCTTTGGATGAATAGAGGTTGATTACCCTTGCCGGGCCGATATCATCATAGGTAATGTTGCACATCGATAGTTCACCTCTACTGATCATGATGGGGAAACCGCATCCCGCGGCTGCCGTCGCACTGCTCGTCTGTGAATCGACTTCTCAGTTGTAGCAGAAATGCGGCATAATGCAATCCCATCCAGGCGCCAGGTGGGATGATAACAACCGGTGGAAGGGTAGTGCTCCGATTCTGACGGAATCTGTGCACGCACAAACCCGCTCAGAGCGGCAACAATCTGTCGCGGCAGCAATGAGCTGGACGATTTGCAGCATATTTCCCAACAGATGCGAAGTTTTTACCTCTTCTCAACCGAAAGGACACAGAGTTGTAACAATATGGTGGTAATGTGACAAAAATCTTACATCCGGCAGGGTTTCCATGAAGATCTTGATAGTTGAAGATGAGCGTGACCTGGCAGAACTTCTGGCATTCAACCTGGAGAAGGAGGGGTACCAGACCCTGGTTGCCCTTGACGGGCGGACCGGTCTGGAGCGGGTGAGAACCGAGAAGCCCGACCTGATCGTTCTCGACCTGATGCTTCCGGAGGTGAACGGTATCGACTTCTGCAAGCATCTGCGCAAGCAGGAGAGCACCGCAGCACTGCCGGTGATCATGGTGACGGCCAAGGGAGAGGAGATCGACAAGGTGGTCGGGTTTGAGGTCGGTGCCGACGATTACCTGGTGAAGCCCTTCTCGACCAGGGAGCTCCTCTTGCGCATCAAGGCGGTACTGCGGCGCACCGTGGCGGATGACAGCAGCGGCAAGAGTATTCTGGTCGGTCCGCTGATGGTCGATACGGTGCGGCATCGCGTTACAGTCAACAACGAGGAGGTGGTGCTTACCTCCACGGAGTTCAAGCTGCTTTTGACCCTGGCGGAGCGCCTGGGCAGGATGCAAAGCCGGGAGCACCTCCTCAGCCACGTCTGGGGGTACAACCACACGGCTGACACGCGGACCGTGGATACCCATATAACCAGGCTGAGAAGCAAGCTGGGCGAGGCCGGGGAGATGATAAAGACCGTGCGTGGCTTCGGCTACAAGATGGAGGCCTGATGAAGACGACCATTCGCTGGAAGCTGCTCGGTTCCTATCTCGTGCTGGTCCTGGTCATGGGGAGCGCATTCTATGGTTTTCCTGCAGAGCGGCAAAGGGAGCTCTACCCGGTATTCGGCCACCCTGCGGACCGACATGCTGTATGTTGCCATGCCTTTTGCCGCTGCCGATTCAACCCGGATGGTGATCCGGCTCGCGCTTCCCCTGACTGCCCTGGAGAAGCTGAAGGTCAATCTGCATACCCTGCTTGCCATTGCATTTGCATTTGCAGCCATTATCTCGCTGGCCATGAGTTCGATCTTCTCCCAGATGCTCTACCGGCCGCTGCGCCAGGTTGCGGCCCTGGCGGAAGATATCGGCGCCGGCAATCTTTCCCGACGTCTGGCCATTCATCGTTCCGATGAATTCGGCAATCTGGCCCAGGTCATGAACGCCATGGCCAGCCGCATCCAGGAGCAGCTGCACAACCTTGCCACGGAGCGAAACCGCCTTGATGCCATTCTTCGCGGCATGGGGGAGGGGCTCATGGTCACCGACGCCCAGGGTGCGGTCATGCTGGTCAATCCCGCATTCTGCGCACTGTTCGACGTCCGCGAGGAGGTGATCGGCCGACCGCTCATCGACATCACCCGGCATCCGACCCTTCATGAGTCGTTCAAGCTGGTCCTTCAGAACAGGGCAGAGCGCCACGAGGAGATATCCGCAAGGACTTCGTTGCCAATGTTTCCCATGAACTGCGCACTCCGGTCACCGTCATCAAGGGGTATGCCGAGACACTGCTGGGCGGACTGATGGTTGAAGACCCCGATCGGGCAGAGCGATTCGTCACGATTATACTCAATCATTCCGAGCGGCTGGCCACACTGATCGGTGACCTGCTCACCCTCTCCGAAATGGAATCGGGCGAATTTTCCCTGCAGTTGCACCCGGTCCCGCTGGCCGCGACCATTCGCCATGCTGCAGGCCTTGTGGAGTTGAAGGCGGGCGAAAAGGGGATCGTCCTCGACATCTCGGTTCCGGATGACACCCCGGCGGTTCTTGCCGACCAGGGGCGTCTCGAACAGGTCTTCATCAATCTTTTGGACAATGCGGTCAAGTACACGCCGGGCAGCGGCAGGGTAACGGTTGCGGTTACGGACGGGGAGGGTGCGGTTATCGTTCGGGTCTCCGATACCGGGGCAGGGATCCCTCCCCAGAGCCTGCCCCGGATCTTTGAGCGTTTCTATCGGGTTGATACCGCGCGCAGTCGTGACCAGGGTGGAACCGGCCTCGGTCTCGCCATTGTCAAGCATATCGTCCAGCTCCATGGCGGCACCATTTCAGTGGAGAGTACGCCGGGCAAGGGGAGCAGTTTCGTCCTGACCCTGCGCAAGGCCTGATTCCATACCCCGATCATTTCCGCACCACCTCCTTCCCTGCAAACTGTCACCTGCTTTTCACCTGTCCGAAACCGTGCAGTAACAAGAGCCTGCTACCATCCTTCTGACATGAAAGGAGGATATCAATGTGGCGCGAAGAGGCGGTCGATCTGAAAATTATCCGTTTTTTCGAGAGCTCTGCCCGCGTACTGCTCTCACTGCTCATCGTTACGATTCTGCTGGCGATACTTGCCGGCATAGGCTGCACCGTCTACGACCTCCGCCTGGTGCTGCGGGGGGATTTCCATGGGGCATTCAAGACGGTTCTGGTGGACATGCTGACGGTCCTTGCCATTGTGGAGATCCTGCGTACCGCCCTGGCCTACTTCTCTGAGGGGCGGGTCAAGGTAACATACATCATCGATACCGTGATCGTTACCGTCCTCACCGAGGTCATGGCATTCTGGTACCGGGATATGGAGTGGCAGGAGGTTGCCATGGTGATCGCCCTGGTACTGTCCTTGGCATGCATCCGGGTCATTGCGCTCCGTTATTCACCCCGGCGCATGCAGCATGAACTCTAGCAGCGGCGTTTGGTAGGCTTGTACGACCGCACAATTCACAGAGAATTAGCATGACTGTAACATGGTTGTAATAAACGCAGGGTATGATGACAACTATGTGAACGACACCAAAGGGGGCTTAAGATGCTGAAGAAGATAACCGTTTTCGTTGCTGCCAGCCTGTTGGCAATGACCACCCTTGCCGGGGCCG
Organism: Geobacter sp.; assembly: GCA_016223015.1. Lineage (GTDB taxonomy): Bacteria > Desulfobacterota > Desulfuromonadia > Geobacterales > DSM-12255 > Geoanaerobacter. The sequence continues at coordinate 18,522 of JACRPV010000010.1, forward strand.
AAACCCTTATCAACGGGGCCGGCGCCACTTTCCCGTACCCGCTCTACTCCAAGTGGTTCAGTGAGTATGCCAAGATCGACCGAACCGTCAAGTTCAACTACCAGTCCATCGGCAGCGGCGGTGGCATCAAGCAGATCACTGCCCAGACCGTCGATTTCGGCGCTTCGGACAAATTTCTCACCGATGCCGAGCTGAAGGGAGCACCGGGCAAGCTCCTGCACATCCCCACGGTCATGGGGGCAGTCGTGGTTACCTATAACATTCCCGGTGTTGCCAAGGGGCTCAAGCTGACCTCCGAAGACGTGGCCGACATCTTCCTCGGCAAGATCACCAAATGGAACGATCCGAAGATCGCCAACGACAACCCCGGCGTGAAACTGCCCGACAAGGCGATCATCATCGTGCACCGTTCGGACGGCAGCGGAACCACCAGCATCTTCACCGACTACCTCTCCGCTGTCAGCAAGGAGTGGGAAGGAAAGGTCGGCAAGGGGGCATCGGTAAAATGGCCCATCGGACTCGGCGGCAAGGGGAACGAAGGGGTTGCCGGACAGGTGAAGAACACCCAGTTTTCCATCGGCTATGTCGAATTGGCCTATGCCTTCGAAAACAAGCTCCCCTACGCATTCCTGAAAAACAGGGATGGGCATTTCGTCGAGCCGTCCATCAAGTCGATCAGTGCTGCCGCAGCCGGCGCTGCCAAGAGCATGCCCGCCGACTACCGGATCTCCCTGGTAAACCAGCCGGGCAAGGACTCCTATCCTGCCGCTGGATTCACCTGGCTGCTGGTGTACGAGCAGCAGCATGACAAGGTCAAGGGGAAGAAGATCGTGGAGTTCCTGAACTGGAGCCTGAACCAGGGTCAGAAGATGGCCGCACCGCTACTCTATGCGCCGCTTCCCGCTAATGTTGCCAAGATGGTCGGCAAGACCATCAAGAGCATCAAATACTGATAGTAAGAATCGTCGTATGCCCGGAGATGACGCCATCTCCGGGCTTTTTTCCGCCAGAATGATTGTTACAGAAAGGCTACACCGTGAAGGATCTGGGTGACGACTGCATAACGACAACAGTGTGCGGAGGATGGGCGGTGCAAGGAGAGGAAATGAAACGGAAGTCGCTTTTTGGCAGGTTCGCCCACGGGGACACGCTGTTCCGGTGGATCACGCTCCTGTTTGCCGCGAGCATCCTGCTGATCCTCCTGCTGATGGCAATGGAAATGGTCAAGGAGAGCCTTCCTTCACTGCAGCGCTTTGGCTGGGACTTCGTGACCAGCAGCGAATGGGATGCGGTCCAGGAGCGATTCGGCTCCCTGCCGTTTTTATACGGCTCGGTCGGATCCTCCATCCTGCCAATCCTGCTGGCAACCCCCTTAAGCGTCGGCACGGCGCTGTTCATTACGGACATCGCCCCGAGCAAGGTAGGTAGCATTGTGGCGGCGCTGGTGGAGCTTCTGGCAGCCATCCCCAGCGTCATCTACGGTCTCTGGGGGATACTGGTCATGACACCGTGGCTCCAGCAGACGGTGCAACCGTTTTTGATCGACAAATTCGGTTTTCTTCCGCTGTTCCAGGGGGCGCCCTATGGCGTGAGCATGCTGGCAGCGGTTTTCATCCTGATGATCATGATCATTCCCATCATTACCTCCATCACGAAAGAGGTGCTCCTGGCCGTGCCGATTGCCCAGAAAGAGGCTGCCTATGCACTCGGAGCAACCCGCTGGGAGATGCTTCGCATGGCGCTCCTTCCCTATGCCCGCTCCGGCATCCTCGGTGCGGTACTCCTCGGGCTTGGCCGTGCCATCGGCGAAACCATGGCCGTCACCATGGTCATCGGCAATACGCCGCAGATTTCCCTGTCGCTCCTGGCTCCTGCCTATACCATGCCCAGCGTCATTGCCAACGAATTCGCCGAGACGACCTCCAAGCTGCATGCCTCGGCGCTGATGGAGATCGGTCTCATCCTGCTTTTCGTCACTCTGCTGATCAACGTCATGGCCCGGTTGCTCATCTGGAGCGTTACCCGCGGCAGCACGGGAGGGAAGGCATGATCCGTTATCTGTCAGCACGCTCCCTGAAAAACGGCCTGATGACCCTGCTCATGGTCATAGCGACACTCGCGGTCCTGACTCCGCTGGTGATCATCTTCCTCCATATCCTGAAGATGGGAGCGAGTTCCATCAACCTGGATTTTTTCACCCAGATACCCAAGCCGACCGGGGAGACTGGCGGCGGCATGGCCAACGGCCTGATGGGATCGGCCATCATGATCGCTATGGCATCCTGCATCGGCCTGCCGGTCGGTGTCCTGGGGGCCGTTTACCTGACCGAGTACGGCGGTAACCGTCTGTCCACGGTGATCCGTTTCAGCGCCGATGTCCTGGCCGGCATCCCCTCCATCATCACCGGCATGGTCGCCTATACCCTGCTGGTGGTGCCGATGAAGCATTTCTCGGCCCTGGCCGGTGCGGTCTCCCTGGCGATGATCATGATCCCCATTGTGCTCCGTACCACCGAGGAGCAGCTGAAGATGGTGCCGGGAACACTGCGCGAGGCTTCACTGGCGCTGGGCGTGCCGCTCTGGCGGACGACGCTCAAGGTGACGCTGGCAAGCGCACGGACCGGTATCGTTACCGGTGTCCTGCTGGCGATCGCCCGGATCGCCGGCGAAACGGCGCCTCTTCTCTTTACCGCCCTGGGCAACCAGTTCTGGAGCAGGAAGATGACCGAACCCATGGCCGCCATCCCGCTGCAGATCTTCAATTTTGCCATCTCTCCCTATGATGACTGGCACCGGCTGGCCTGGGCAGGGGCGCTGGTCCTGGTGGTCATCATGTTTACCCTGAGCCTGGCTGCGCGGTATTTCGGCCGGCAGAGCCAGGCCCGCTAGAGGAATGCAATGAACACGAAAGTACGTCTTGACAAGCTCAATGTCCATTTCGGCAGCACCCATGCCGTAAAGGAGGTCTCCATCGACTTCCCGGCCAATAGCGTGACCGCCATCATCGGTCCTTCAGGGTGCGGCAAGTCAACAGTCCTGCGCAGCCTGAACCGGATGCACGACCTGGTCTCCTCGGCCCGGGTAAGCGGCAGGATTCTCCTGGACGAAACCGACATCTATGACCGTTCGGTTGATCCGGTGGCCATCCGGCGCCGCATCGGCATGGTGTTCCAGAAACCGAACCCGCCTGAAGCGTTCTGCTGCCGACGACATCGTTGAGTCGAGCCTGCAGAGGGTCGCCCTGTGGGATGAGGTCAAGGACCGGTTGAAAAAGAGCGCCATGGAACTCTCTGGCGGCCAGCAGCAGCGCCTCTGCATCGCCCGGACCATTGCCGTGCAGCCGGAGGTCATCCTGATGGACGAGCCCTGCTCGGCGCTCGACCCCATTGCCACCCTGAAGATCGAAGAACTGATCGACGAACTCAAGGGGCAGTACACGGTGATCATCGTGACCCACAACATGCAGCAGGCGGCACGGGTATCCGATTACACGGCTTTCCTCTATCTGGGAGAAGTGGTAGAGTGCAACGACACCCGCAAGATATTCACCAATCCCGACAGGCAACAGACTGAGGATTACATCACAGGAAGGTTCGGTTAACCATGGAACGTGAGCACTACAGTAAGCAGTACGATGCAGAGTTGAACGAGATCCGCTCCAAGCTCCTGGAGATGGGGGGCAAGGTGGAGCTGATGATCAACGATGCGCTCAAGTCGCTGGTGGAGCGTGATTCAGCGCTGGCCGACCGGGTCATCGCCTTTGACCACGAGATCAATCGGCTGGAGATGGAGATCGACGAACGGTGCCTGCAGGTACTGGCCCGTCGCCAGCCGGCCGCACGCGATCTCCGCTTTTTGACCCTGGCGTTGAAGATCGTTACCGACCTGGAGCGGATCGGCGACCAATGTAGAAACATCGGCAAACGGGCCAAGGAGCTCAACGAGGAACCGCCGTTGAAGCCGTACATAGACCTGCCGCGGATGGCCCAGTGGGCCGGCGTGATGGTCAAGGAGGCGCTCGACGCCTTTGTCGGCGGGGACGACCGGCTCGCCCTCAAGGTCTGCGGTGACGACCAGTTCGTCGATGACCTGAACGAGCAGATCCAGCGCGAACTGTTGACCTTCATGATGTCCGACCCGACGACCATAGCTCGTGCCATCAAGGTCAATGCCATTGCCAAATGCCTGGAGCGGATTGCCGATCATGCCACCAACGTAGCGGAGATGGTGATATTCATGGTGAAGGGAAAGGATATCCGGCACACAGGACATCCGGCTGTGTAAGCGGCATCACGGCCATCGTTTTTGTAACAAAGCGCCTGATGACATGTCATCAGGCGCTTTGTCGTTTCTACACCGTAAACCACCGGAGGTCAGGAGCCCCCGCCGTAGCTGTGGAGGCCCGACAGGAGGAGGTTGACCCCGAGATAGCAGAAGATGGTGGCGGCAAAACCGATGATGGAGAGCCATGCCGCCCTTCTGCCGAACCAACCGCGGGTGATGCGGGCATGGAGAAAAGCGGCATAGATGAACCAGACGATCAGCGACCAGGTCTCCTTCGGGTCCCAGCTCCAGTAGGTGCCCCAGGCATAGTTGGCCCAGGCTGCGCCGGTGACGATCCCCAGAGTCAGGAGCGGGAAGCCGATCATGATCGCCTTGTAGTTGAGGTCGTCGAGAATCCTGCTGGCAGGGAATGCGGCAACGATACTCTTGCCGGAGATATCGGCCCGCCGTTCGTGGCCTTCACGGATCAGGAACATGACCGAGATGCCGCAGGCCACGGCAAAGGCTGCATAGCCGAGAAAGCAGGTCACGACATGATACAGCAGCCAATTGCTCTGCAGGGCGGGAACGAGCGGCTCGATGCCGCTGTTGAGCCCGAGTTGCGCCCACGCCATGCCGAGGAGCGCAAACGGCATGACAAAGGCTCCGATCACCCGGTGTTTGTATTTGAGATCGAGAAAGAAGTAAAACAGGACAATGGTCCAGGAAAAGAAGACGACCGATTCGTAGAGATTAGAGAGCGGCGCATGGCCGACGCCGATGTCGTATGACTCCTTCCAGCGCAGGCCGATGGCCACAGTTTGCAGAATCAGCCCGACCAGGGCGAGAATGCTTCCTGCTGTGCCGACCGCCCTGGAACGGCTGGCGAGAAAGATGAAGAAAAGCAGCATGGACGCGAGATAGGCGATCGTGGTTGTGTTGAACAGAAGTGAACTGGTCATTTCTCTCCCTCCCCGGAGATATCATTCCGCAGCCGCTCCACGAGACGGGCAAAAACGGGTTGGAATCCAGCCTGGTTCTTGTTGCTGTGGCCGCCGATGGTAACCTCGCCATCCGTGATCCGTATCCAGACCCGGCGGTGCGACATGAAGAACGCCGCATAGACACCCGCCACCATGAGAAAGCATCCGAGCCAGACCACCCAGACGCCGGGGTCCTTGACTACCTGCAGCCCCGTATATTCCTGTTCCTGGCCGCCGGTATAGGATATGAGCGGCAGGCCGTTCTGCTCTGCTGTCCGTGCGTTAAGTTCCGGGTATTGGGCGTAGATGACCACCGCCTTGGTTTCACCTGTTGGAGTATGCACCTCGATGTGCGCGGCAGGTCCGGACATGCCGGGCTGGAACGGGCTGATGTCCTGTGTCGATTCCAGGACATGCATGCCGCTGCCGTCGGGCAGTCTCGCCGATGAACTGCTGTCGAGCGTCAACGGCGTCTTATTACTGCCGTCCCTGTTGCTGACGATGAAATGATGCTCACCCACCTTGCCGTAACTCGACTGGTAGAAGGTTATCCCCTTGTAGGTCAGCGGGTCGTTGACGATGATCGGAACCCTGGTGAAGCCGGGGACCGGCTTCCTGTCTTCGAGCACGGTCAGGATGCTCTTGAACTCCTTCGGTGCACCGGTGTCGTAGTAGCTGACGCTGAACTGTTCGCAGCCAATGGCAAAATCGAGCGGGATCTCCTTGCCCGTGCGTGACATGACCGACGTGACCGCCTCACCCTCGATAATGTTCACATGGGCCTTGTAGCCGAAAATCGAACCGATGATTGCCCCGATGAAGATGACGATGACGCTGAGATGGACGATATATACCGCAAGGCGGCACCAGGGGGTCTTCTGGGCAAAGAGGTGGCAAGAACCGTCTGCTTCCGTGACCACGGGTTCGGCGAATTCCGCCCTGAGCAGGGCAATCGATTTGTCCCGCAACAGGGAACGGTCTGTATGAACGCTGACCGATTCGATAAGAGTGAGACTTTTCCCCAACCCTTCGTCCATGACCGTAGGCAGTGTCAGCAGGGCCAGCAGCAAAATGAACCACCCGGAATGATACATGTCGAAAAAACCGAGTGTCTTGTACAACTTGAATTTGTTTTCGCCGATGGTCTGCAGATATTCCGGGGGAGGTGCCCCCTGCGGTATGATTGTGCCGATGATGGAGGTGACGGCTAGAGTCAGCAGTAGAAACATGGTGAGTTTCAATGAGCAGAAATAGTCCCAGATGGGCTGGGCCGATGATCTTTCCGTGCTTTTCACGAAGTACTCCTTCTGGTGACGGAACGCGACAATTTCACAATATGCCCCTGCATATTCCTCATTAAGGGGATTGTGTGCGTCCTGCAATGAATTCGCCGGATGGAAGGGAACCTGGGTCAGGCCTGGTTCTGCGGTGGGACAAAGATGGAGAGGTATACCTGGGGGAGTGTCCAGTATGGTTCTAACCGGTTGGTCGTTGAGGTGGCCGGAGAAAAGGCATAGGCAAGTGGAGGAGGCAAAGGGGCAAGGCAGGAGCAACAGGAACATTCGGAACTGCATCCGCCAGCTGTGCCGTGATCATCGGAGCAGGGACAGCCGGTTGTCGGACAACAGTCGCTTGCTACAGCGGTTTCCCGGACCTCTTCCTGTGGGGAAGGGGAAAAATGCTGCGCATAGCTGTTAACGCTCAAGAGCAGAAAAACAGAAAGCAACAGGCATGCTGTCAAGCGTGTGCAGATCATTCGTATCGCGGCAGGGCCTTTCAGAATTTCATTAATCGTAATGAAGATCAGCAAGGAATGTCAATGTAAACTTTTCGGGATGGATAGGTGCGCAGCTTTCACGCACTCATGTGAAACCTCAAGGTGAAAGGACCTGTGCCGGGTATGAAAAAAGGCATCCCGAAGGATGCCTTTTGTTTGGTGCGGTGGAATGGACTCGAACCATCACGAGATTGCTCCCGCCAGCCCCTCAAGCTGGTGCGTCTACCAATTCCGCCACCACCGCAGATCAGATTTTGGTTCCCGTTTGAGACGGGTTTTCTATCTACCATTTCCGGGCAGATACTGTCAAGAGTAAACTTTGCCGCGTTTTACTTCTGTGCCGGAGCCGGGGTAGCCGGTTGTGCCGGGGGAGCTGCCTGCTGTGGGGCTTGCGGCGCTGCCCCGGGAGCTTGCATGGGGGCAGCGGGCGCCGGTGCTGCAGGTGCCGCTTTTGGTGCTGTTTTGCCCGACATGATGGATGAGGAACTCGAGTGACCCGAGCGATAGGCAAGGGTGAGCGAGGTCAACATGAAGATGATGGCCGCACCGGTGGTGAGTTTACTCATGAACGTATTGCCGCCGCCGGCTCCGAATACTGACTGGCTGCCGCTGGCGCCAAAGGATGCACCCATCTCAGCACCTTTGCCGGACTGCAGGAGTACGATGGCAATCAGGGCGATGCTTACGGTGAGATGCAGG
>JACRPV010000254.1 GCA_016223015.1 Geobacter sp.
CACGAGCGCGCGCCGACCTCGAAATGCGTGGGTATCTTGGTTTCACTTCAGTTACTCCACCGCGCTGCTCCCTCCACGCGTGCCCGCCACAGAAGCATGCGCCAACCCGAAGCGCCCACGGCAACAGCCCACGGCAAATGCTTGAGGCATCAGCGGCAGACGCGGTATGCTGATGTCGCGCGATATCCCGGCGGCAAGCAATCCGGGAGGCATGCCCAGCTATGGAAATTGTCGTGTATCAGGATAGGGACGGGGACTTCCGGACGGCGCAAGAAATACTCGTAGCCAGGCAACCGGCGATGTCGTCCACACGTCGTCATGCCGCATGGCGTTGCGCCCGTGGCTAGACGATGCCGCCGCGTCGGCCTGGTCGCGGTGGCGGGCCTGCTCGGCCTCGTCGCGTACTTCGCCTGGGTCGTCTACTCGGCGCGGGAGTACACGGTGAGCGCCGTGCTGCCACGCTATCACGCCACCCGCTATCCGCTCGCGCTGGCCGATCTTTCGCCGCGGCAAGTCGAGATACTGCTCAAAGTCGAAGACCCTCGCTTCTTCGCGCATGGCGGCGTCGATCTGGCGACTCCGGGTGCCGGCATTACGACGATCACGCAAGCCCTGGTCAAACACCTCTATTTCGAGAAGTTCAGTCCGGGCATCGCCAAACTGAAACAGACCGCCATTGCAGCATTCGCGCTCGATCCGCTAATGGCCAAGGACGATCAGTTGCGTCTCTTCATCAATACCGCCTACCTCGGTCCGGGGGTGCATGGTTTTGCCCAGGCGTCGGCAGCGTTTTTCGGCAAGCCTTTTGCGGACCTGACCGAAGACGAATACATCGCCCTGGTCGCGATGCTGATCGCTCCCGCCACGTTCGATGTCAAGCGTTACCCCGAGCGCAATCGCGAACGCGTCGAACGCATCAAGCGGGTCGCGAGCGGCGAGTACGTCCCGCGCGGTCTCTTCGACGTCTTCTACGGCAAGCTCGCCAAGGACATTCAGCAGAACATCCCGCCGCTGTCCTACTTCGAGTTCTACTACCCATGAAGCTTGCCGGGCGCACTCCCTGCGGTGCCGGCGACGCTGCGCGATAGAGCCGCGCATCCAGGGCCCGGCCGCGCGCCCGGCCCATCCACGCACCCGGCCCATCCCCCCGCCAAGCCGGTAGAATTGCCGCTCCGCACCATCGCCCCCCATCCGTCATGGCCGAAGCCGAAAAACCTGCCGTCTCGAACTTCATCCGCAACATCATCGATGCCGACCTCGCGGCGGGCAAGTACGCGACGCGCCGCTGGTCCGG
>JACRPV010000255.1 GCA_016223015.1 Geobacter sp.
AGAGCGAAGACGATCTCATGGCTGACATGAAGTACCTGCTCAAGCTCTGGGAAGAGGTTGCCAAAAAGAAGGACAAGGTGAACGCTCCGGCCCTGATCCACTCCGATCTCGACGTGACGCAGAAGGTGGTGCGGGACATCCTGACCGAGCAGGTGGACCGGATCGTGGTCGATTCGAAGCCGGAATACGACCGGATCGTCCAGTTCATCAGTACCTTCATGCCCAAGATGAAATACTCCATCGAGCTCTATGACGAAGAAGAGCCGATCTTCGACCACTTCGGCCTGGAGGTGGAGATCAGCAGGGCCTTGGGACGCAAGGTCTGGCTGAAGAGCGGCGGCTACATCATCATCGAACAGACCGAGGCACTCACGGCCATCGACGTGAACACCGGCCGTTTCGTGGGCAAGCATAACCTGGAAGACACCATCCTCAAGACCAATCTGGAAGCGGTGAAAGAGATTGCCTACCAATTGCGGCTGCGCAACATCGGCGGCATCATCATCATCGATTTCATCGACATGGAGAAAGAGGTCAACCGGGAAAAGGTCTTCACTGCCTTGGAAGAGGCCATGAAGTCGGACAAGTCCAAGACCAACACCCTGAAGATCTCCGAGCTGGGTCTGGTGGAGATGACCCGAAAGCGGGTGCGGGAGAGCATGGGGCGGATGATGTGCGAGCCCTGCCCCTATTGCGAGGGGCGAGGCTACGTCAAGTCCAAGACCACCATCTGCCATGAGATCTTCCGGGAACTGCGGCGGGAGATGCTCGACATCCGGGGGACCAAGGCGATGCTGACCGTCCACCCCCAGGTGGCGGACCTGCTCTATGACGAGGAGCGCAAAGGCCTTGAAGAGCTGGAGCGCAGGTTCAAGAAGCGGATCACGGTCCGTGCCAAGCCCGGTTTCCATCAGGAACAGTTCGAGATTCTGATCAATTGACGATGCGCGCGACGTGCTGCCCTGGTGGCGAGCAAGTCCGTCCGTGGGAGGTGGTGTCATGCAGTTTGCCTGCAAGCTGGTGGAAATCCCCAACTGGGGGAAAAAAGTGGTGACGGTGGGGGGGCAGCAGGTGCTGCTGGTCAATGTGAAGGGCGCTCTCTACGCCTGTGAAAACGAATGCCCCCATCAGGGCAGCCCCCTGAACGGCGGGATCGTCAAGGATGGCCCGATCCTCTCCTGCCCTCGTCACGGCTACCGCTTCAATCTGCAGTCCGGCGCATGCAGCGACAACCCGGAATATATGCTCAAGACCTACGCGGTGCAGGTCGTCGGCGATGACGTGATGGTGGACGTCGAATAGAAAAAAAGCTTGACATGCTGGTCTTTTGTGAGATATCGTCCGATGCTCATCCAAACAATAAAGGTGGTGAAGGTATATGTACGCAGTTGTGAAAACCGGAGGGAAGCAGTATAAAGTTTCCGAAGGCGACCTGCTGAGGGTCGAAAAGCTTGAGGGTGCGGTGGGTGATACCATCGAGCTCAATGACGTCCTGATGGTTGGCGGCGATACGGTAAAGATCGGAACACCGTTAGTGCCCAGCGCGTCCGTGGTCGGCACCATTGTCGAGCAGGGAAAGGACAAGAAGATCCTGGTCTTCAAATCCAAGCGCCGCAAGAACTCCCGTAAGCTGAATGGCCACCGCCAGATGCGGACCATTCTCAAGATCGACAAGATTAACGCCTAGCGAATAACGACCAGGGCTGCGTGCAGAATACTCTGTCCAAGCAGTATACGGTTGCTGGAGGAAGAACAGATGGCACACAAAAAAGGGGTCGGCAGTTCCAGGAACGGCCGCGATTCAGATGGACAGAGGCTTGGCTGCAAGAAGTTCGGCGGCGAAAATGTCCGGGCTGGCAACATCATCTACCGTCAGCGTGGGACCAAGATCCACCCCGGTAACAATGTGGGGTGCGGTAAGGACTACACCCTGTTCGCCCTTGTGGACGGCATCGTGAAATACGAGCGGATGGGACGGGACAGGAAAAAGGTTTCGGTCTACCCGGCCAACTAGACGCGTAGCGCATATCTACACGAGAAAGCCCGGAACTCGAGAGTTCCGGGCTTTTTGTTCGTGGTGATGCGTCGTGCCGGCCATGCCGGTCCTGGGCGAAACCGGGCGTCTCCCCTCTATACCTTCAGTTTCTGAGAGCAGGTAACAGCACCATGCAATTTGTCGACGAAGTCAAAATATATGCCCGTTCGGGTGATGGTGGCGCCGGTTGCGTATCGTTTCGCCGTGAAAAGTTCGTTCCCCTTGGCGGACCCGATGGCGGCGACGGCGGGCGGGGCGGCGACGTGATCATCGAGGCCGATGCCGGTCTTTCAACACTACTGGACCTGAAGCAGAGGCCCCACCAGAAGGCCGATCGCGGCAGGCACGGCATGGGCAAGGACCGTCATGGCGCTTCGGGCAAAGACCTGACGATCCGGGTACCGGTCGGCACGGTGATCAAGGATGTGGAAAGCGGTGAGCCGCTGGCAGACCTCACCGAGGCCGGCCAGCGGGTGGTCATCCTCAAGGGGGGGCGCGGCGGCCAGGGGAATGCCCGTTTCAGCTCATCGACCCATCGGGCACCGCGCTTCGCCCAGCCTGGCGAGCCGGGTGAAGAGCGCTGGATCAGGCTTGAACTGAAGCTTCTGGCCGATGTGGGGCTCCTCGGGATGCCGAGTGTGGGGAAATCGTCCCTGATTACCAAGGTTTCGGCGGCGCGGCCCAAGATCGCCGACTACCCGTTCACCACCCTGGTTCCCAACCTGGGGGTGGTACAGTACAAGGATTACCGCTCCTTTGTCATTGCCGATATCCCCGGACTCATTGAGGGTGCCCATCAGGGTGCCGGCTTGGGGCATCGTTTCCTCAGGCATCTGGAGCGGACCAGGGTGCTGGTCCATCTCCTCGACCTCCAGCGCCTGGCCGATTCCGACCCTGTCGACGACTTCGATACCATAAATCGCGAACTGGCCCTGTTCAACGAGGAACTGGCCGACAAACCCCAGATCGTGGTGATCAACAAGGTGGATATCCCGGAGGTAAAGGTCAGGGTGCCGGAGATGACAGCGCTTTTTGCCAGCCGGGGACTCGTGGTTCTGCCGATTTCCGCGGTGACGGGTGAAGGTGTTCCGGCCCTGCTCGACGAGATTGCACGCCTGCTCTGGCCGCACCCATAAGCAGGGGAGTGGCGTCAATGCTGTTTTTTCGCGGCAATACGCGCCTGGATTTCGCCGATCATCTGCTCGGCCAGTTTGTCTTCGTCCTGTCCGGTCATGGTCTTTTGCTCGCCGGCAACGAGCCGTTCCGCGCCGCCCAGCGGGCCGCGGCCGGGCGAACGCACTGGCGGGTGCTGCTGCACGACGCCGAGATGGCCGAGGCGCTGTCCGACACCCCCGGCGGCGTCGGCCTCGCGGACCTCGGCGGCGTGCGGCTGTCGGGCCGGGGTCTGCGGGTCGTGCGCCTCGACGGCATGAACCCGACCGCGACCGACTACCCGTACCTCAAGGACCTGGACTTCGTCGTCAAGGGCACTCCCCGGGGCGTGGCCGCGCGCTTCCTCACCTTCGCCCGCAGCCCCGAGGCGCGCGCCGTCGCGCTCCGCGCGGGGTATCGGCCCCGGTTCTAGCCATGCCGAGTAGGGTACAGCTCCGCACCGAGTACGCGACCCGCATGATCGCGCCGACCGTGCTGGCGGCCGCCCTCATGGTTGTGGGCGGCGTGGGCAACGGCTATCTCGCCATCCTGGGCGCG
>JACRPV010000275.1 GCA_016223015.1 Geobacter sp.
CCAAGGCAGCAGGTAACACAGGCAGGCCGGGAACACCGACCTACAACACCCTGTCAGGCACCTGCTCGAACATCTACTGTCATGACAGCGCACGGTTCAAGAATGCTTATGGCGGCGGCAACGGTCTGGCCCCTGTCTGGAACAACACTGCGTATGTAACGGGCGGCGCAGCGCCGACAGTGAATGACTGTAACAAGTGTCACGGATATCCGCCTTCCGGCGCACATACGGTAGGCACGAACTGTAAGCAGTGCCATGACAACATAGCAGCAGGCAGCGCCAACAGGACCTTTACCAGCCTTGCCCAGCATGTCAACGGCAACCTGGAGTTTCTCTCAACCTGTTACAGCTGCCACGGCGCAAGCAACAACGGCGACCTTGGTGCAGCGCCTAACCGTGGCCATGTGATCCACTATAACAGTGCAGTGAATGCAACGGGCTCCATAACAAATGATTTCTCTACGGGCTATGCATTCAGCTGTAACAGCTGTCATCCGGCGAACACGGCATCCGGTCATAACCAGGGCGCCAACGTGCCGGGCATACGGTATGCGGAGATCGGAGGCACGAAGCTGACCGGCTATACCAACGGTTCTACCAATGCATTCGATTCTTATGGCCTCTATTACGGCACGAACGGCACCTGTACAAATACCGTCTGTCATACGAGGGATGGAGTGAGCGCAACACCGCTCAAGGCCCCTGTCTGGAACCTTGGCAAGACCGGAGACTGTGCCTTCTGTCATAAGGCCTCAGGCGACAGCTATGCAGTGATGACCGGAGCGGATGCCAACAAGCTTTCGCAGGCGCATGGCCAGCATATGGCATCTGACCGGTATGGTCAGGCAGCGATGTTCACCTGTAACATCTGCCATGCAGGCACGGCACAGAACAACACGACCATTATCAACAGTGCAGCAGCAAGGAACCAGCATCCTAATGCAGCTAAGAACGTAGAGTTCAATGCAACTGCAGGGGGCAACTGGTCAGGCACGCAGTGTTCGAACACTTACTGTCATTCAAACGGGACAGCAGCAGTGGGATCGCATGGTGCGATGAACTGGACCGGCACGATGAACGCAGAGTGCTCAAGCTGTCACGGCGGTGATGCAGGAGCAGTGAACAGGATCACGACCGTGGCGCACGGAGCGCATACCAATGCAGCGACCAACGCAGTAGGCAGGAACATCGCCTGCGGCGAGTGTCATAGTGCAACCGTGGCAGCAGCCAACACACGGACAGTCACGAGCTATGTATATCATACGAACAAAGAGACGAACATCAGGTTCGACAACGGCAGTCTTGTAAGAGATGCAGACAACCCGTATTACGGCGGCAAGGTAGCGACCTC
>JACRPV010000276.1 GCA_016223015.1 Geobacter sp.
GAGAAGGGGATCGGCTCCGACCTGGGGCTGGATCTGCGGCCTCTCGATACGCTGATAATCGGGATTCGCGGATTTTACAACCTGGTTGACGATGCCATCGTGGAGAACGCGACCAGTACGACCCCTTCCCAGACCCGGTCGATGAATGTCGGCGAGGCCCATTCCATCGGGTTCGAACTGAATGTCGAGCACCGGGTTGCCGAGTATGTGCGCTGGTTTGCCAATCTCACCTATACGGTAACAGAGGTGGAGAATTCCCTGGATGCCGACCAGGACGGAGCCGATATCCCCTTTGTCCCGAACTACGTTGCCAACGCCGGGATAACCGCCAGGTTCCCCTTGGCCATTACGGCGTCTCCCTACCTCCAGATGGTGGGGAACTATTACGACAGCACATCGAAGAGCGCACGCCGGGAGTTCGGTTCCTATCAGATCCTGAACCTCAGGGTGCAAAAGCAGCTCTTCTCCTCTCCCGACTATACCCTGAAGGCGGCCCTCGATCTGAACAACCTTTTGGACAAACGCTATGAAATGCCGTGGCAGTTCCGCGATCCCGGATTCAATGCCTTTGGCAGCCTGGAGCTGACATTTTGATGGGGAACGCCATGCGCCATCCTGCACAGCCACCCGCACGGCGGTCCCGACCGGTCCGGCTGGCACTCGTAGCCACCCTGCTGGTCATGGGTTACATGGCACTGGTGCCGGGGGTCTGCCGGGCAGCTGCCAATGATCTCGAAGCAAAGGTGAAGGCCGCCTATATTTACAATTTCACCAAGTTTATCGACTGGCCGGGCGAAGAGAGGGTGGCTGGCGGTGAGCCGATACGGATCTGCATTGTAGGAAACGATCCCATTCGCACCCTTCTGGGGGAGCTATCCAATCGGGAAGCAAAGGGGCGACCGCTCAAGATCGTGCGAATAAAGGATATAAGCGCTCTGCCCCCCTGCCATATCCTGTTCGTCAGCCGCTCCGAAAGGCCCCAGTTGCCGCTTATCCTGGAACGGTTGCAGGGGATGCCCGTTCTGACGGTCAGCGATATGCCGCAGTTTGCCCAACAGGGAGGCGTTATCAGTTTTGTGACCGAAAACAACCGGGTAAAGATCGAGATCAATCAGCGGGCGGCACGGCAGGCAGGGCTGAAAATCAGCGCCAAGCTGCTGGAAGTAGCGAAGGTTGTTCCATGAGGTCAACTGCCATGGGCTTTGCGTTCGTCCAAAGGATGCCGATCCGGCAGAAGCTCGTGCTGATCGCCATGTCGACCACCATCATCGGTCTGCTGGTGGCTGGCATTGCCTTTACCGTCTATGACCGGTATCGCGTCAAACGGGATATGGTCGAGGACCTGACCACGCTGGCCATGTTGATTGCCGACCGGAGCAATGCCGCGCTGGTGTTCGACGATCCGCAGCTTGCCCACGACAACCTCTCTTCGCTCCGCGTGAAACCGTCTGTCGATGCTGCCTGCATCTATACGCTCAGGGGCACGGTCTTTACCGCCTATCAAACGGCCGAGGCCGGCGACCAGCCATTCCCGAAACCTGAAAAAGACCGCAGCCATCGTTTTGCCGGGAGTCACCTGCTGGTTTTCGAGCCGATCCTTTTTGAAGGGGAGCAGATCGGCACGGTCTGTATCCAGGCGAATCTCAAGGTGTTCGACCAGCTCTGGCAAAACAACCTGACGGCAACGATCCTGATCATCCTGGCCGCCGGGCTGGCGGCGTTTCTCCTGTCATCCCGCCTGCAACGCCTGGTTTCCGAGCCGGTATCCAACCTTACGAAGATCGCGCAGCTCGTTGCAACGGACAAAGACTATTCCGTCAGGGCGATCAAGGAGAGCGACGACGAACTGGGGGTACTGGTCCAGGCGTTCAACGCCATGCTTGGGACCATTGACTCGCAAAACCGCGAACTGGTCGGGGCAAACCTGAATCTGGAAGCGATGGTGGCCTCGTTGGCGGAGAGCGAGCAACAGTTCAGGGCCATCTTCGAGCAGGCAGCAGTCGGCGCGGTCAAGATCGATACTGCGACCGGGCGGATACTGATGGCCAATCGCCGCTCGTGCGACATGCTCGGTTATGCCGGCAATGCGATTGTCGGGATGCCGGTATCGGAAATCATCCATCCGGCCGACCTGCCGGCATACGGGACGAGCCTGGCGGAACTGGTGGCCGGCCGCATCAGGGAGTTTTCCGTGGAACTCCGCTGTCTCGATGTCCGGGGCAGCATTGTCTGGATCGACCTGACGGTCTCTCCCCTCTGGACCGCCGACAGCCAGCCCACGACACTCATTGCGATTGCGCAGGATGCCACCGGTCGCGTTCTGGCCGAGGACGCCCTGCGCATCTCCGAGGAAAAATTCAGGAACATCTTTGCCGAGGCACCGGCAGGGATCTTCCAGTCCACGCTCGACGGGAGATTCGTCAGCGTGAACGCAAAGCTGGCCGCTATCTTCGGCTACGGCTCTCCCGACCAGATGCTTGAGAGCATAACGGACATTTCGAGCCAGCTCTTCGTCCATCCCGAGCAGCGGCGTCTCATTGTCACAAGGACGATCGATGCGACGAGTTACGTGCATCTTGAGGTCGATTATCGCCGCAGGGACGGGTCGGTTATAACGACCAACCTGTACATGAGGGCAGTGCGCGACAACAGGGGAGAGGTGGCTTTCCTTGAGGGGTTTGTGGAGGACATCACCGAACGGAAGCTGGCAGAAGAGGAGCTGCGCAGGCATCGGGAGCACCTGGAGGATCTGGTCCGGGAGCGGACAGCCGAACTTGCCGTCGCCAAGGAGCGGGCCGAGGCCGCCGACAGGCTCAAATCGGCGTTCCTTGCTACCATGTCCCATGAACTGCGCACCCCGCTCAACTCCATCATCGGTTTCACCGGCATCCTGCTGCAGGGGCTCGGGGGGCCGATCAACGAGGAGCAGGCAAAGCAGCTCACCATGGTGAAGAACAGCGCCAGTCATCTGCTGTCGCTGATCAGCGACGTCCTGGACATCTCCAAGATCGAGGCCGGACAGCTGACCATCAGCCGCGAATCCTTCGACCTGGGCGAATCGATCCGCAAGGTCGTGCTGTCGGTCGCCCCGCTGGCCGAAAAGAAGGGGCTCGAACTTGCCGTGGCAGTGTCCCCTGAAGTGTGGACCATCACCAGTGACGTCCGCCGGGTGGAGCAGGTCCTGCTCAACCTGCTGAGCAATGCGGTCAAGTTTACCGAGCAGGGGATGATTGCGGTCCGGTGCGTGCGGTCTGCCGGGTTGTTCGTGACCAGCGTGAGCGACACCGGCATCGGCATCAGCGACGCAGAGCTGGAGCGCCTTTTCAAGCCGTTCCACCAGATTGACACCGGCCTGAGCCGCAAATACGAAGGGACCGGCCTGGGGCTCTCGATCTGCAAGAAACTGGTCGAGCTGATGGGGGGCGAAATCGGCGTCACGAGCCAATACGGGAAGGGGAGCACCTTCTGGTTCAGCCTGCCGGTCGATGGCGACGGCGGGGATGCGGCTGCCGACGTGCCGGCTCCGGTCGTAGCGGAGGCGCCCGATGCGCGGACGGAGGGGGCGCAGTTGCCGATTCCAGGCACTGTGCCGGCAGCCGTCGACAAGCGCGGCCTGGCAGCCTTCTGCCGCGACCTGGCAGCTCTCCTCAGGGACGACGATGCCGCGGCCGGCGATCTGCTCGGCTCAGGCGGCGTTTCGTTGAAGGCCGCATTCCCCCGCGAGTTTGCCGTCATCGAAGGGGCGGTGGGAAGGTTCGATTTCGAGGCGGCGCTGGCGACGGTGACGGCGCTCCTCGCGCAGCTCGATGCCGACGAAAGCGGGGTACCTGATT
The DNA here is from genome assembly GCA_016223015.1 of Geobacter sp. Taxonomy (GTDB): domain Bacteria; phylum Desulfobacterota; class Desulfuromonadia; order Geobacterales; family DSM-12255; genus Geoanaerobacter. The sequence goes on from JACRPV010000276.1 coordinate 3,834, forward strand.
CCCATGGTTGATGCCGCACTAATAACACGGCAAACGGTGCTGGTGGTCGACGACACCCCGGAAAACCTGTCGCTCATGAGTGCCCTGCTCAAGGACGACTACCGGGTCAAGGTGGCCAACAACGGGGAAAAGGCGCTGCGGATCGCCCGCTCCGAAACCCCGCCGGACCTGGTCCTGCTGGACATCATGATGCCGGGGATGGACGGCTACGAGGTCTGCCGGCTGCTCAAGGGGGATCCGGCGACCGGTGACATCCCGGTGATGTTCATTACCGCGCGTTCCGATATGGAGGACGAGAAGCTCGGCCTGGAACTCGGGGCCGAGGATTACATCACCAAGCCGATCAGCCCACCCATCTTCATGGCACGCGTCAGGACCCATCTGAAACTGAAGGCGGCAGCGGATTTCCTCCGGGACAAGAACCAGTTCCTGGAGCGGGAGGTGGAGCGGCGCACCAACGAGGTCAGGGCATTGCAGGAGGTCACCATCCTCGCCCTGGCATCCCTTGCCGAGACCCGCGATGCGGACACCGGCAACCACCTGCGGCGGACGCAGCTGTACGTCAGGTCGCTCGCGCTGCACCTGAAGGCCCATCCCCGCTTCAGGGAGTTCCTGTCGGAGGGCAACGTCACGTTGCTGTACAAGTCGGCGCCGCTGCACGACATCGGCAAGGTGGGGATCCCCGACCGCATCCTGCTCAAGCCGGGTCCGCTGGAACCGGAAGAAGACGTGATCATGAAGACCCACACCAGGATCGGCTGGGATGCCATCGACCATGCCGAGCGTTCCCTGGGTGCCAGCGTCGATTTTTTGCGGATCGCCAAGGAGATCGCCCTTTCCCACCACGAAAAATGGGACGGGACCGGCTACCCGGCAGAACTGTCCGGTGACGATATCCCGATTTCGGCGCGGCTGATGGCGGTTGCCGATGTCTACGACGCCATGATCAGCAACCGGGTCTACCGCGGGGGGATGCCGCACGACAAGGTGGTGCAGATCCTGGCAGCAGGAACGGGGACCCATTTCGACCCGGATATCATGACCGCCTTCGTCGAGCTGCAGGACCAGTTCCACCGGATAGCACTGGATTACGCCGTGTTCTGACAGGCCGTAGCAGGAGGGTGTCCGCATCCCGCAGTCGCACACGAAGCCGACGCGGCGGCAAAAGGTGATGCCCCGGTCGAGGAAACCAGTATGTTCAGCACGATCACGAGGATGATACGGTACTACACTTCCGGCATGCACGCTTTCGCCATGTCTCGCAGCCGCGGTTGGCCGCTGCTCGTCCTGCTGGCCGCCCCATCCCCTTTCCCGAATCCTGCGTGGGCAGATGGCCGCACCGTGTCGGTCGGTGTCTACGAAAACGCACCGAAGGTATTCACCTCCGATGCTGGCAAGCCTTCGGGTATCTTCATCGACATCATCGAACAGATCGCACGGGCCGAAGGGTGGCATCTGCGCTATGTCCCCGGCACCTGGGCCGAAGGGCTGGAGCGGGCGAGGAAGGGTGAGATCGATCTGATGCCCGACGTGGCATACACGGCGGAGCGCGAAAAGATCTATGCTTTCCACAAGATACCGGTTCTCTCCGTCTGGTCCCAGGTGTATGCCCGCAAAGGGAGTGGAATCCAGTCGATCCTGGACCTGCACGGGAAACGGATCGCGGCTCTGGAAAATTCACTGCAGCTGCAAACCTTCACCCGGCTCACCAACAGTTTCGGGCTGAAGTTCACGCTGATTCCGGTCCCGGACTACAAGACCGAGTTCGAGATGGTTGCGACGGGAAAGGCCGACGCCGGCCTCACCAACCGCCTCTACGGGCTGATGCATGCCCGCAAGGCCGGCCTCGAGGATACGCCGGTAATGTTCGATCCGGCCCCCTTTTTCTTCGCGGCCCCCCGGAACGCTCCCGGACAGTTGCCTGAGATTATCGACCGACACCTCGCTCAGATGAAAAAGGATCCCCGGTCTGCCTATTATGCGGCCATGAAACGGTGGACATCGGAAGAGGTGGAGTTCAGGCTGCCGGCGTGGCTGCAGATTTTCGGGTTCATCCTCGGTGGGGTCTTGCTCATGAGTCTGGGAGGGAGTTTCATCCTGAAGCACCAGGTCAATGCCCGCACCAGGGAGCTGCAGCTCGTCAACCGGGAGATGGAGCGGCGCATCGACGATCGTACCCTCACGCTGCAGGAAACGAACGCCAGACTCCTTACCGCCCTCGAAGCACTCGCCGGCGCAACGGAACATGCCGAGGCTGCCGACCGGATCAAGTCCGCCTTCCTCGCCACCATGTCCCACGAGCTGCGCACGCCGCTCAACTCCATCATCGGCTTCACGGGTATCCTGCTGCAGGGGTTGAGCGGCCCGCTCAACGAGGAACAGGCCAAGCAGCTCACCATGGTGAAGGGGAGCGCCAGTCACCTGCTCTCCCTTATCAACGACATCCTCGACATCTCCAAGATCGAGGCCGGCCAATTGGAGCTGGTGCCGGAGCCGTTCGATCTCCGGGAATCGATTCACAAGGTTGCGCAGAGCATACGCCCCTTGGTCGAAAGCAAGGGGCTCACGTTGTCCGTCCAGGTGGCCCCCGACGTGGGGACGATTGTCAGCGACGTTCGCCGTGTGGAACAGATCCTGCTCAACCTGTTGAGCAATGCGGTCAAGTTCACCGATCATGGGGAAATCTCGGTCCGGTGCGTGCGCGAGGCCGGACATTACGTGACCAGCGTGACCGACACCGGGATCGGCATCAGGGAAGAAGACCTGGAAAGGCTGTTCCTGCCGTTTCGGCAGATCGATGCCGGACTGAGCCGCAAATACGAGGGGACCGGCCTGGGGCTCTCCATCTGCAAGAAAATGATCGAGCTGGTTGGCGGCAGCATCTGGGTTGAAAGCCGCGTCAATTCGGGAAGCACCTTCAGCTTTTCACTCCCGCTGGAAAGGGGTTCGACATGAAACAGAAGATCCTGTATATCGAAGACAATGAGCAGAACCTGTACCTGGTGACGTTTATCCTGGAAAAGGGTGGGTATGAGGTCTGCGCGGCCCGCGACGGCCGGGAAGGGATCGACCTCGCCGCAGCGGTGAAGCCGGACCTGATCCTGCTCGACATCCAGCTGCCGCTCATGGACGGATATACCGTGGCGCGGCAGCTCAGGTCCAATCCGGAACTGGCTGAAATCCCCATTGTGGCGCTCACGTCGTATGCCATGGCCGGGGACCGGGAAAAGGCCATTGCCGCAGGGTGCAACGGGTATATCGAGAAGCCGATCAATCCCGACACCTTCATGCAACAGGTCGAACTGCATCTTCCCGGCCGGGAAGGGTGAGGACGAAAGACTCCATGCAAAATGTGCTGATTGTTGATGACAATATCCAGAACCTCTATTTTCTCGAGGTGCTGCTGAAGGGAAACGGCTTTGGCGTCCGCTCCGCCGCCGATGGGGCAGAGGCACTCGATGCGGCGCTGGCCGAGCCGCCCGACCTGATCATCTGCGACATCCTGATGCCGGTCATGGATGGCTACAGCCTTTGCAGAGAGTGGCGGGTCAACGAACGCCTCAGGTCGATACCGTTCATCTTCTATACCGCTACCTTCATCGACCCGAAGGACGAGGCCCTGGCGCTCAGCTTGGGGGCGGACCGCTTTCTCATCAAGCCGCAGGAGCCGGAGGTCCTCGTGCGGATCATCCGGGAGGTCCTGGAGGAAGGTGCCCGGGCGGGTGGGGCCCCGGTGCCGGACATCCCGGCTGACGATGGGGTGCTCAGGGAGTACAACGAGGCACTGTTTCGCAAGCTGGAAAAGAAGATGGCCGACCTGGAGCTGACGAATCGGGAGCTCGAAGCTACTCTTGCCGAGCAGAAACGGCTGGAGGAACAGCTACGCCAGGCGCAGAAGATGGAGGCCATCGGCCGGTTCGCCGGCGGCATCGCCCATGACTTCAACAATCTCCTGACGGTCATCATCGGCTGCGGCACCATGTTGCGCATGGGAATGGCGAGCGATAATCCTCTGCATGCCCAGGTGGAACATGTCCTTTCCGCAGCGGACCGGGCGACGAATCTGACCCGCAGCCTCCTCACCTTCAGCCACAAGCAGGAGATGCAATTGCAGCCGGTTGACCTGAACCGCTGCATCAGCAAGATCGAAACATTCCTTCGCCGGATCATCGGCGAGGACATTGCCATGAAGATCTCCTTTGCCCAAGAGGATGTCATTGTCGTGGCCGATGGCGGCCATATCGAGCAGGCCCTGATGAACCTGGCTACAAACGCCCGGGATGCCATGCCCACCGGCGGCGTTCTCTCCATCGGCATCGATACGATCGACATTGACGATGCATTTATCCGCATGCACGGGTATGGGGCGCCGGGACGTTATGCGGCCCTCTCCGTTGCCGATACCGGCATCGGCATGGATGCCGCAACCCGGCAACGGGTGTTCGAGCCGTTCTTCACGACCAAGCAGGCCGGCAAAGGAACCGGGTTGGGCCTTTCGATCGTCTATGGGATAGTCACCCAGCATCAAGGATATATCACCCTGTACAGCGAAGAAGGGCAGGGGACCACCTTCAGGATCCTTTTGCCGCTCAGCTCGCTGCCGGCGGTAGAGATCTGTTCGAGCCCCAGCCAGGGGATTCTGGTCGGGGGGAGGGAAACCATCCTGGTTGCAGATGACGAACTCACCGTCAGGGAGTACCTCGCCTCGTTTCTGTCCGGTCTCGGCTATACGATCCTGCTTGCCCGCGACGGTCAGGACGCGGTCGAACGCTTCCGTGAAAAAGGGGCGGATATCGACCTGGTGCTCATGGATGTCATCATGACGAAGAAAAACGGCCGGGAGACGGCTCTGGAAATCAGGGGGATCAGGAACGATGTCCCGATCCTGTTTGTCAGCGGCTATCCGTTCGATGTGATTGAAGAAAAGGGTTTTCTGGAGGATAGGGCGTCCCTGCTGATGAAACCTCTGGCGCCGGTCGAACTTGCCGGAAAGCTGCGACAGATGCTGAACGGCAAGCCGGCAGCCTGACGACCTATACCGGAGATCACACCAAACGAAACTAAAAGTTACGCCGGCTAAATTGTTTTACATATAAAACAATAATGGATTGTAAAAGCTAATTGTTTCATATAGAATGCAATTATAGCCGCAGGGGGACGCTGCTTGTTATTTTTCTATTGCGTCCATAATCTGTTTCATTATCAGCATATCTTCTTTCAGGTACTTTTCACCTCGCTTTGCTGCCAGACTTACTCCTGACGAGCCAAGGTAAAGGTACGTGCCAACTTCGC
>JACRPV010000253.1 GCA_016223015.1 Geobacter sp.
ATATCGCCGGATGCTTCACCGGCAACCATCATGATCCGTTGTGCAGATCCCACATAACACCCTTGACAGGTTGTTGAAAAATTCCGGTCTTAAACAGAGAGACGCCCCGCCGGGGCGTCTCGTAAGATAGAATGCCGGCCTGCCGTCAGCAGACCGATTTGACAACCTCCACCACCTGGCGGACCTGGTCGTCGGTCATTTCGGGGAAGACCGGCAGCGAGAGACAACGCGCGGCCACGTCTTCCGTGACCGGGAGCCGCAGACCGGCGCAATCGGCGCTAAAGACGTTCTGCTGGTGCAGGGGAATCGGATAGTAGATGGCCGAGGCGATCTGGGCCTTGGAAAGGGCCTCCATGACGGCATCGCGACGAGCGGTCAGGGTCGTGTACTGGTGGTAGACATGGAGACCGATGCCGTCTTCGCAGGGGGGGGTGAGGACCGAGCCCGCAAGCAGCGTGCTGTAGAGATGTGCCACCCGGCGCCGCCCCGCGGTAAAGGCGTCCATATGCTTGAGTTTGACCCGCAGGATGACGGCCTGCAGCTCGTCGAGGCGGCTGTTGTAGCCGATCACGTCGTGGTGGTAACGGACCTTGCTGCCGTGATTGCGCAGCATCTTCACCTGTTCGGCCATGGCATCGTCATTGGTGGTGATCAGGCCGCCGTCGCCGTAACAGCCGAGGTTCTTGCTCGGGAAGAAGCTGAAACAGCCGAACAGCCCCCAGGCACCGGTCATGACGCCATCGATGGATGCGCCGAAAGACTGGGCGCAGTCTTCCAGCAGCAGAAGCCCGCGACGGGTGCAGATCTCGGCAATGGCGCGCAGATCGGCGGGCTGGCCGAAGAGGTGAACCGGCAGGACGGCCTTGGTCCGGGGCGTGATCGCGGCCTCGATACAGGCCGGATCGATGTTGAAGCTCTTCGGATCGATATCGACGAAGACCGGGGTCGCCCCCACGTCGCAGATCGCCTCAGCCGTTGCGATGAAGGTGAAGGGCGTGGTGATGACCTCGTCGCCCGGTCCGACCCCTGCTGCAGCCAGGGCGAGGTGGAGGGCATCGGTCCCCGAGGCGCAGGCAATGGCGTGCTTGACGCCGAGATAGGCGGCGGTTTCCTGCTCCAGCGCCGTCACATTGGGACCCAGGATGAACTGGGTATTCTCCAGGGCGGTCAGGATGCCGCCATCGATCTCGTCTTTGAGCGCGTGGTACTGAACCTTCAGGTCAACCATTGGAATCATAGTAACACCTCGTGTAATGGGATCAGGGTTCAGGGACGGGACACGGCCTGCCCTGCTCCCTACCCCTTGTTCACTGCTTCTTCGATCATCAATGCGACTTCCAGCGCCAACTGGCCGTCCTCACCGCTTACCAGCGGCGGCTTGCCGCTCTGCACGGCATCGAGAAAGGCCGTCACCTCGGAGAGAAGCGGATCGCTCTGGGCAAAGGTCTGTTCTTCCTTGGCCAGATTGGGGACGCCCGGCATCTGCTCCCCCTCCCCCTTGCGGAAGGTGACGATCCTGCGGTCCTGGAAATCGACGTTCAGGTAGGAGTCTTCCTGGTAGATCCGCATGCGCCGCTCGCTCTTGAGACTGATCCGGCTTGCAGTCACATTGGCGACGCAGCCGTTCTCGAATGCCAGGCGGGCATTGGCGATATCCACCCGGTCGCTGTAGACCGGGGCTCCGGTGGCGCGAACCTCGCTCACCGGCGATTTGACCAGCGACAGGATGATGTCCAGGTCGTGGATCATCAGGTCGAGGATGATGCTGACATCGGTGCCCCTCGCCTTGAACGGCCCGATCCGGCTCGCCTCGATGAAACGGGGGCGGGAGAAATTGCTGCGAAGTGCCGCGTAGACCGGATTGAACCGTTCCAGGTGCCCGACCTGCAGGACCAGCCCCTTCTCGCGTGCCAGAAGGTTCAATGCCCGCGCCTCGTCGAGGGTCGCAGTCATCGGCTTTTCCAAAAGGACATGGACGCCACGGGAGAGAAAAAACTCGGCCACCTCGAAATGGGCCCGGGTCGGCACGACAATGCTCACCGCATCCACCTGGCCTGCCAGTTCGCGGTAATCGCCCAACGGACGCGCCGACAGCGGACCGGCTACCTCGGCAACACGCGCCGCATCGGCATCCACCACGGCAACCAGCTCGGCGTTCGCGCACGCCGCGTATTTGTCGGCATGAAACTTCCCCAGGTAGCCGACACCTATGACTGCCGTCCGCAACCTGTTCATGGCCGGCAGATCCCCCGCTCCGACTTCTCGATGAACTCGATGAAGTAGGAGAGCTCCGGCGACTGACGCAGGTCGCTCTTCATCTTTGCCAGGGCCTCGGGAAGCTTCAGTTTGGAGAAGGCCAGGATCCGGTACGCCCGCTTCAGGTCGGTAATCAGCTCGGGGCTGAAGCCCCGCCGCTTGAGACCGATGAGGTTCAGGCCGCGCAGGGAAGCGTCGCGCTTGTCGCAGGTGGCCGCGATGGTAAAGGGCGGGATATCATGCCCCACCATGGTGCCGCCGCCGATCATGACATAGCCGCCAATCCGCACGAACTGGTGGATCGCCACCAACCCGCCGAGAATGGCGAAATTGTCCACGGTCACGTGCCCGGCAAGGGCTGTGGCGTTTGCCATGACAATGCCGTCGCCGAGGATGCAGTCATGGGCAACATGGGAATAGGCCATGAGCATGTTGCCGCTCCCCACAACGGTCTGGCGGCGGCCACTCATGGTGCCGCGGTGGATCGTGGCAAATTCGCGGATGACGTTCCGGTCTCCGATGATGACCAGGGTCTCTTCACCCTTGTATTTCAAGTCCTGCGGCGCAGCGCCCACGGCCGCCATCTGGAAGATCTGGTTCTCTTCGCCAATGGTGGTCCAGCCGTCGATGACCGCATGGGCACCGATACGGGTCCCCCTGCCGATCTTCACATGTTCGCCGATCACGGCATAGGGACCGACCTCCACATCGGCGGCCAGTTCTGCACCGGGATGGACTATGGCTGTTGGATGTATCATGTCAACTCCTGTCGGAACGGCCTTTTAGCCGCTCCCGGGAAATAGGTGGATCGGAACTAGGATCTATCCATGTCGGCAAAGGTGGCCTTGAGATCGGCCTCGGCCGCCAGTTTGTCCCCTACGTACGCCTTGCCCGCAAAGACCCACATGCCGCGCTTGCAGGCAGTGGCAACCATTTCGATGCGGAGCTGGTCGCCGGGAACCACCGGCCTGCGGAATTTTGCATTGTCGATGGAGGCAAAGTAGCAGACCTTCTTCTTGATCTCGTCGCTGGAGGCGAGATAGGCGAGAATGCCCCCCACCTGGGCCATCCCCTCGATAATCAGGACACCCGGCATGACCGGATGACCGGGGAAATGCCCCTGGAAAAACGGCTCGTTGATAGTGACATTCTTGATGCCCACGATCTTCTGTCCCGGTTCGTGTTCGACCACGCGGTCCACCAGCAGGAACGGGTAGCGGTGGGGCAGGATCTTCATGATCTGGTTCACGTCAAGCAGCATGGATTACCTCCTGATAACGGTCATTGAGACATAAACGGTCAAGGGCCGGAGAGACGCCGGGGCATGGATGCTTCACGCCTCGCGCTTCACGGCCTCTTCCAGTTGTGCAATCCTTTTTTCCAGGGTGGATATGGTCTTTCGCAGCTCGGGGAGGCGCGGCACAACCGCCATCGCCTTCAGCCAGTCGCGGTGTGCAAAGGCGGGAAGACCGCTCACCATGCTGCCGGCCGGAAGGTTTCCCGGAATGCCCGATTTGGCGCCGACCATGGCATTGTCGCCGATGGTCAGGTGCCCGGCAACCCCCACCTGACCGGCAAGGGTCACATGGTCGCCAAGCGTGGTGCTGCCGGAGATCCCCACCTGGGAGATGATCATGCAGTTCTCGCCAATCACGCAGTTGTGGGCGATCTGCACCAGGTTGTCGATCTTGGTCCCTCGTCCGATGCGGGTCACTTCGAGGGCTGCCCGGTCGATGGCCGCATTGGCGCCGATCTCCACATCGTCCTCAATGACAACGATGCCGATCTGGGGAATCTTGTGCCACTCCCTGCCGTCCGGTGCATAGCCGAAACCGTCGCTGCCGATGACCGTGCCGCCATGAATGATGACCCGGTTGCCGATGCGGCAACGCTCGCGCACCGTTACATTGGCATGCAAGGTGACATCGTCCCCCACCACGACCCCTGGGTAGAGAACCACGCCGGGGTAGAGGGTTACACGGTTACCCAGTATCGCCCCATCCATGACCGTGGCGCCGGGATGTATGGTCACCTCTGCGCCGAGCCGCACGTCTGCGCCTATATGGGCGCCCGCCATCACCCCCAGCGCCTTGCGGGGTTCGACATGAAAGATCTGCAACAGCTTGGCAAACGCCAGATAGGGGTTGGCAACCTCGATCACGTTGCGGCCATACCCCTCAGCCCCCGGAGGGAGCACCACCGCAGTTGCCCGGCAGGTAGCCACCTTCCCCGCATAGCGGGGATTGGCCAGGAAGGTGATCTGCCCTTCCCCTGCATCGTCCAGGGTCCCCAGGCCCCGCACGGTGGCTTCGGGGTCGCCGACGACCCTGCCGCCCAGGCATTGGGCAAGCTCTGCAAGCGTCTTTGTCATAACTCTCATCCCTTATAGTTGGAAAACGCTCAACAAAAAAAGGAAAATTTGTGAAATTGCCGGCTGCGAGGCGCCGGCTACTACTTCTTGTCGCTCTTGCTGTTCATCAGCTTGATGATATCCTCGGTCACATCCACCTTGTCGTCCATGTACATCATCACCTCGCTCTTGACGAAGATGAAGGTGTAGCCATTCTTGCGGCCGTATTCCTGGGTGACCCTGAGGGTGTCGTCGATGATCCGGTTCTTCAGTTCATCGTCCTTCCCCTGCAGTTCGTCGTTCACATCCTTGATGAAGCGCTGGTACTCCTTGAGTTTCTGCTGGTAATCCTTCTCCTTGGCGTTGCGGGCCGACTCGTTGAGGATGATGTTCTGCTTTTCCAGCTCGGCCTTGAGTTTTTTCAGGTCGTCCTCGCGGGAATTCTTTTCCGCCTCGTACTTGGCAATCTTGGCAGCCAGCTGCTCCTTGGCGGTCTTGCCGGCCTCGGAGTTATGCAGGACCTTCTGGATATCGACTGCTCCCAGCTTGGCCCCTTCAGCCCCGGCAACCACGACCGAGGCAGCGAGCATGCACAGCGATAACACAAACGTACTGAACATTCCTTTTTTCATCTGTCTCTCCTTTGTCCTGACTGAGATTAGAAAAAGCTGCCGATGGAAAACTCCAGCCTGCCCCCCTTGTCGTCAATACCGGAGCGGGGGTTGATCGGAATGCCGTATTCGAGCCTGAGCGGCCCGATCGGTGAAAACCAGCGGATGCCGAAGCCGTAGCTGGTCTGCAGGGTGGAAAAGAGCTGACTGGCACTATCATAGGAGTTGCCCGCGTCGAAAAACAGCACCCCCTTGAGCCCGGCATCCTTGATGAGCGGCATGGTGAATTCGGCGTTGAAAACCGCTTCAGTGGTGCCGCCGATGTAGGCGCGGGTATTGGGGGCCGTACCGTTGACGCTGTTGGGAACGTCGGAAATGATATATGGGCTGACGGTCCTGCCATCGTAGCCCCGCAGGGTGTTGATCCCCCCCAGGTAGAATTTCTCGTCAATGGGGAGTGCCTTGCCGAGTTCCTGGATATAGCCCAGTTCCCCGCGCAGGGAAAAGACCCCGCCGGCAAAGCCGGCCGGGAAGAACTGGGTCGTGGAACCGATGTAGCGCAGATACCGGTTGGTCCCCCCCAGACCGGCAAACTCCAGGGAGAGGTTGTTGATCATGCCGGTAGTGGGATCGAGCCGGTAATCGGTGGTGTTCCGCGACAAGCTTGCGGTAATGGCGCTGGTGGTGGAGCTCGCCTCGAAGAATTCGCCGCTGGTCAGAAACGCCTGGGAGACGTCGTAGATTTCCTTTTCTTCATAGCGATAGACCCAGAAGGTGCTCACGGTATCGGAGAGCGGATAGCCCGCCTTGATATCGCCGCCGGTGGCCCGCCGGGTATAGTCGAGATACTCCCGCTCCGTCCGGTAGACGTCGGCGCCCACGGTCCAGCGGGTATCGTAGAAGTAGGGATCGGTAAGCCCGATGTTGTAGGTCTGGGACTTGCCGCCCAGAGAGGCCGAGGCATGGGCCTTCAGACCGAGGCCGAGAAAGTTGGCCTGCTGGACCGACCCCTGGCCGATCAGGCCGTCCAGGGAGCTGTAACCGGCACCGATACTGAAGGTCCCGGTCGGCTTTTCCTTCACGTCCACCTTCAGGTTGAGCCGGTTGCTGGCGCTCGCCTGTTCGGTGGTGAGCGCCACCTCCTCGAAGAAGCCGAGGTTCATCAGCGACTGCTTGGTCTTTTTGAGTGCTGTTGCGCTGTAGAGATCGCCTTCGGACAGCTTGATCTCACGCCGCACCACCTTGTCACGGGTCTTGGGGTTCCCGGAGATATTGATCCGATCGATATAGACCTTGTCCCCTTTTTCCATGTCAAAGGTGATGTCGATGATCTTCTGCTCGTGATTGATCTTGGTGAGAGGGTTCACGTTGGCAAAGGCATACCCCTGGTCGGCATAGAGATCGGTCAGACCGAAGACATCGGCCCGCAGCGTGCCCCGGCTGAAGACTTCGCCGGTCTTCAGTTTGAGCTTCTTCGCGTACTCCTCCCCCTTTTCCAGCAGGTCTCCCTTGAAATCGATCTGCCCGACGCGGTACTGGTCTCCCTCGGTGATCCCGATGGTGACAATCAGCCCTTTCTTGCTGGGGAGCA
>JACRPV010000011.1 GCA_016223015.1 Geobacter sp.
CATCCGCCAGATGTATTGCCAGGTGCCCGGCCGGCAACGATTTGTCGGCCCGGAAACGGTTTTCATCACGATGCGGCCCTGGCCATCGCGCACGTAGGCGACGGTCACTTGGTCCAGCCCGGAGCCGCGGTCCACGCGTTTTACGAATCCCAGGCCATCGTAGGCAAACGTGATACCAGCGGGAAGTTTCGCGCACCCTTCAACATGTTCAGTAAGGTGCGTCAGATGCGTCAGGTAGGTCTGAGGCGCTCCGATTTCCTGTGCGACGGCCACCGCTTCATCGATGCGGCCATCGAACGGGGCGCCTGCGCGATTGTCCTTGAGGACCGCGACCATATCCGTAGCCAGCTGCCGTGTATAGTGGTCAAAGATGCCCGGCAGGCCATGGCACGAATGGCGGCGCGCTTCTATGGGGAACCGACCGCACGGGTCCCCCTGGTCGGCATTACCGGGACCAATGGCAAGACCACCACAACCTATCTGGTCGAAGGGATTCTCGCCGCTGCCGGTTTTCCTGCTGCGGTACTCGGCACGGTCAGTTACCGATTCGGCGATCTAGAGATACCTGCCCCGCACACGACCCCCGAATCGGTGGATCTCCAGGAGACCTTGCGCGCCCTTTTGGACAAGGGCGCTGCGAGCATCGTCATGGAGGTTTCGTCCCATGCCCTGGAACAGCGCCGGGTAGATGGCTGCTCCTTCGATGTGGGGGTCTTTACCAACCTGACCAGGGACCATCTCGACTATCATGGCGACATGGAAACCTACCTCGGCGCAAAGAGCCGGCTCTTCAGCGAGCTGCTCGCAGCGGACCCGATCAAGCCGAGGCGCTATGCAGTGATCAACACGGACGATCCGGCCGGACCGCGGATCGCGGACTGCTCGGCTGCCCCGGTGTTGACCTACGGACTCGGTCCTGCGGCGCAGGTAACGGCAACGGACGTGCGGTTCACAGTGGATGGGATCAAGGCAATGCTCTGTACCCCGGCAGGGAACGTGGCGTTCCATTCCCGGCTGCTGGGCCGGTTCAACCTCTATAATATCCTTGCTGCGGCCGCGGTGGGAGTCGCCCTGGGGTTTGCCCCGGAGATCATCAGAGCCGGCATCGAGGAGCATCGCACTGTTCCGGGAAGGCTTGAGCGGGTGGAGAACGCCAGGGGGATCACCGTACTGGTGGATTACGCCCATACCGGCGATGCCCTGGAGAATGTGCTGCAGACGCTCACCGAGTTGAAAACGGGGCGCATCATAACCGTATTCGGCTGCGGGGGGGACCGGGACCGCGGCAAGCGGCCGATCATGGGAGCGGTTGCCGGGCGGTTCAGCGACCTGGCCGTGGTGACCTCGGACAATCCGCGTACCGAGGAGCCCCTGGGGATAGTTGCGGAGATTCGCGAGGGGCTGGTCACCCTGGGGGCGCACGAGTACCGGCTGGCAGACCTGCAGGCAGGGTTCGGCGCTGCAGGGTTCGTGACCGTCCCGGACCGTCGCGAGGCGATCAGGCTGGCCATCGGTCTTGCACGGCCGGGAGACATTGTCCTTTTGGCCGGCAAGGGGCACGAGGACTATCAGATCATAGGAAAGACCAAGCACCATTTCGATGATCGTGAGGAGGCTGCTGCGGCTCTCGGCGCATGCTGAGCGGGAAATGCCGTAGCGGCCAAAGGACTGTCATGTTCACCAGCAGCGAGATTACAGCGGCAACCGGTGGAAGGCTGATCGGGACGGGCACTGCACAAGTTGCCGGTGTCTCCACTGACTCCCGTTCCGTCCGTCCGGGGGAGCTCTTCGTCCCTCTGCGCGGAGCCCGCTTCAATGGACATGAATTCATCGCCGCGGTTGCAGCGCAAGGGGTGACAACAGTTCTTGCCGATGAACGCTGGATTGCCGAGCAGGGCGCTCCGGTCGGGATCGACTGTATCGTGGTCGCAGATACGGAGCGGGCGCTCGGGGATCTTGCCGCCAGCTACCGGCGTAGTTTCGCCATTCCGGTTGTCGGCGGCAGCGGCAGCAACGGCAAGACAACCACCAAGGAGATGCTGGCAACGATCCTGGAGCAGACCGGACCCGGTCTCAAGACCGCGGGAAACTTGAACAACCTGATCGGACTGCCGCAGATGGTCTTCCAGCTACAGCCGGAGCACTGCTGGGCAGTGCTTGAAATGGGGATGAGCGAGCCGGGAGAGATCGACCGGCTGGCGGAAATCGCCGCTCCGACGGTGGGGGTGATCACCAATGCGTTCCCGGCGCATCTCCAGAGCATGGGAAGCGTCGAAGCCGTGGCCAGGGCCAAAGGGGAGCTGTTCATGCGCCTGAGCAGAGGAGCCAAAGCGATCTACAACGCCGATGACCAACTCATCGCGGCGTTGCCGGCTCCAGAAGGGGTCGAGCGGATATCCTTCGGCCTGCATGGCGCAGAGGTCTCTGCCGTCAATCTTGAACGGAGCGACCGGGGGGGGGAGCGATTCACCCTCGTCCTGCCGGGAGATGAGGCAAAGGTTCATCTCAAGGCGCATGGCCGGCACAATATCTACAACGCCCTGGCTGAGGCAGCCGCTGCCCGGGCGCTGGACGTGCCGCTTAACCTGATTGTGTCCGGGCTTGAGGCTTTTGTGCCGGTCGACAAGCGTTTCCGACTGGAGGAACTCGACGGGGTGACCCTGATCGATGACAGCTACAATGCGAATCCGGGTTCAATGGCTGCGGCCCTGGTTACCCTGTCCGAGGTGCGCGGCGAAGGCCGTGCCATCGCGGTGTTGGGAGACATGCTGGAACTGGGGAGTGTGGCCATGGATGCCCATCGGGGGGTCGGCCGGTTGGCAGCTACCTGTGTCAGCCGACTCTATCTGCTGGGGCGGTTTGCCGAGACGGTGAAGGCCGGTGCCCTGGAGGGGGGGCTTGCTGAAGAGGCCATCGTGGTGGGCGAGAGTCACGAACAGATTCTCGTCGATCTGCGCGGGAGCCTCCAGAGCGGTGATAGCGTGCTCGTCAAGGGGTCGCGCGGCATGCGGATGGAAACCGTTGCCGAGGGGATTCGCATCTGGTGGGCAGGATCTGCCGGGAAGGGGGCTCACTGATGCTCTACCACCTCTTCTACCCGCTCGCCAGCGACATCAAGCTCTTCAACGTCTTCAAGTACCTGACCTTCAGGTCGATCTATGCCATGATCACCGCCCTGGTGGTCTGTTTCATCATCGGGCCGTGGGTGATCCGCAAGCTCGAAGGGCTGCAGGCGCGCCAGGTCATCAGAACCGACGGCCCGGAATCGCATCTGAAGAAACAAGGGACCCCGACCATGGGGGGAGTGCTCATCCTGGCGGCCATCATCGTGCCGACGCTCCTCTGGGCTGATCTTACCAATCAGTATGTCTGGCTGACCATCTTCATTATTGTCGGCTACGGCCTGATCGGTTTTGTGGACGACTATAAAAAGGTCGTGGAAAAGAACCCCAAAGGGCTTTCGCCGCGGCAGAAAATGTTCTGGCAGGTCATCCTGGGAGGCATTGTCGGGGTGGCCCTCTACTCGCTCCCCGGTTTCTCCACCGATGTCTATTTCCCCTTCTTCAAGAGGATCCATCCGGATCTGGGGATATTCTACATCCCGTTCGCCATGCTGGTCATCGTCGGCGCGAGCAATGCCGTAAACCTGACCGACGGGCTGGACGGCCTTGCCATCGGGCCGGTGGCGATCAATGCCGCGACGTACCTGCTTTTCTCCTACATAGCCGGCAACGTCAGGCTGTCCGGCTATCTGCAGATACCCTATGTGGCGGGAAGCGGCGAACTCGCCGTACTCTGCGGGGCGATGGTCGGAGCGGGACTGGGATTCCTCTGGTACAACTCCTACCCGGCAGAGGTCTTCATGGGGGATGTGGGGTCGTTATCCCTGGGGGGCGGCCTGGGCACCCTGGCGGTGATCACCAAGCAGGAAATCCTGCTGGTCATCGTCGGCGGGATCTTCGTCATCGAGGCGCTGTCGGTGATCTTCCAGGTCGGATCGTACAAGTACCGGGGGAAGCGGATATTCCGCATGGCGCCGATCCACCATCATTTCGAACTCAAGGGCGTTGCCGAGCCGAAGATCATTGTCCGATTCTGGATCATTACGATCATTCTGGCACTGGTGGCGATCTCCACACTGAAGTTGCGGTGACCTATGGAACTTGCGGATAAGCGGATAGTGGTTGTCGGACTGGCCCGCACAGGGGTTGCGGTGGCGCGATTCGTCGCGTCGCGCGGCGCCCGGACGACCATCACCGACATGAAGGACGAATCCGCTCTGACCCACTTCCTGGAGCAACTGGCAGGCACTGAGGTCGCCCTGGAGCTCGGGGGGCACTCCGACGCGACATTCCTCGGGGCAGACCTGATCGTGGTGAGTCCGGGAGTGCCGATGAACATCAAGCCGCTGGTAATGGCGCGGGCACACGGGCGCACCATCATCAGCGAGATCGAACTTGCCAGCCGCTACATCACCGCACCCATGATCGCCATCACCGGCACCAACGGCAAGACGACTACCACGACGCTGACCGGAGAGATCTGTGCCGGCTGTGGGTTCACGACCTTTGTCGGCGGCAATATCGGTAATCCGCTCATCGAACTGGTGGAGCAGGGAACGGCGGTGGAGCGGGTGGTGGTGGAGCTCTCCTCTTTTCAGCTGGAGGGGATCGAACGATTCAGGCCGCACGTGGCCGTGCTCCTGAACATCAGCGAGGATCACCTGGACCGCTATGCCAGCTACCGGGAATATATCGATGCCAAGGTAAGGATCTTCGAGAACCAGACCGGTGAAGACTTTGCGGTCATGAACATGGACGATCCGATCGTTGCCGGCATTGCCGCACGACTGGCTGCGCGGGTGATCCCGATGAGCCAGCGCCGGGAGCTCTCCCAGGGGATCTTCCATCGCGAAGGCGAGATCGTCTTTCGCTGGGAAGGGCGCGAAGAGATCATCCCCACGGCAGCGTTTCGCATCAAAGGGGTCCACAACATCGAGAACATCATGGCCAGCCTGGCCGCCACCCTGATCACCGGCTGTCCCGCCGACCGCGCCCGGCTGGCAGTGGAGAATTTCCGCGGCCTCCCTCACCGGATGGAGCTGGTGCGGGAACTGGACGGGGTTGCCTGGTACGAGGACAGCAAGGCGACCAACGTCGGGAGTGTGGAAAAGGCCCTGGCGAGTTTCAACGACATTACGCTCATTGCAGGTGGCAAGGACAAGGGTGGCTCCTATGCACCCCTGGCCGAGCTGGTACGGGAGCGGGTCCGCTGCATGATCCTGATCGGTGAGGCCAAAGAGCGGATGGCGCATGAACTGGGAGGACTCACCGATACGAGGCTGGCAGGCAGCCTGGAAGAGGCGGTCGGCATGGCGGCCCGGGTAACCGGGCGCGGTGGGGTCGTCCTGTTCTCCCCGGCCTGCTCCAGCTTCGACATGTTCCGCGATTACGAAGAGCGTGCCGAGCGCTACAAGGCTCTGGTCAGAGCCCTGGCTGCCGGAGGGGGCGCATGAAGCGACTTGCCGCCTGCGACATAGTCATTCTCCTGATGGTGGTGGCGCTCACCTGCTTCGGCATCGTGATGGTCTATTCCGCCTCATCGGTCATGGCGGCGAAACGGTATCATGACGGCTTCTATTTCCTCAAGCGGCAAGGGATCTTTGCCCTGATCGGGTTCGGTCTCATGTATGCTGCCATGAGCCTCGACTATCACGTCTGGCGCAAGGCTGCCGTGCCGATACTGCTGTCGTGCCTGGCCTTGCTGGTGCTGGTTCTCATTCCGGGTATCGGCGGGAGCGCCGGCGGCGCGGCCCGCTGGATCCGCCTGCCGGGGTTTTCCCTGCAGCCCTCGGAAATGGCGAAGATCGCACTGATCATGTACATGGCCTACTCGCTGGACAAGAAGCAGGACAAGGTCAGGTTCTTCTCCAGCGGCTTCCTCCCCTACATGGTGGTGCTGGCGGTTCTGCTCGGACTGCTGTTGAAGCAGCCAGACCTGGGGGCGGCGCTGACGCTGGCGGTGGTTTCCATCGTGATGCTCTTTGCCGCCGGGACCCGGCCGACCTACATCATTTCCATGTTCCTGATGGTATTGCCGTTCCTTTACTTCCTGGTGATGAACGTGGATTACCGCCGCCGGCGGATCCTGGCGTTTCTCAACCCGTGGGAAGACCCGAGCAACAGCGGTTTCCAGATCATTCAGTCGTGGCTCGCCTTCGGAACCGGCGGCGTGCTGGGCCAGGGTCTGGGAGAGGGGAAGCAGAAACTCTTCTACCTGCCCGAGGCCCATACCGATTTCATCCTCTCGGTTGTGGGTGAAGAGCTCGGCTTCATCGGGGTGATCGTGATTGCTGCCATGTTTTTTCTCCTGGTCTGGCGGACCATCAGGGTGGCGATCAATGCCGAGGACCTGTTCGGCAGGTTCCTGGCCTTCGGCATTGCCGTGCTGCTCGGTATCGAGGCGTTTGTCAACATAGGGGTGGTGACCGGTCTGCTGCCGACCAAAGGCCTGGCGCTCCCCTTCATCAGTTACGGTGGGAGTTCGCTGCTCATCAGCCTGTTTGCTGTGGGAATCGTGCTCAATATCTCGTCACGTATGCGGGGGCTGGCATGAAACTCATAATCGCGGGAGGCGGAACCGGGGGACATCTCTTTCCCGGCATCTCGGTGGCAGAGGAGTTTCTCTCCCGTGACCCGGGAAACGAGATCCTGTTTGTCGGCACGGAGCGGGGGATCGAGGCGCGGGTGCTGCCCAGGCTCGGCATGCCACTTGAGTGCATCCCGGCGTCAGGCGTGCGCGGCAAGAACGGCCTGGCGAAGGTCAAAGGCCTTGCCCTGTTTGCCTATGGCTATGCCGAGTCGCGCAAGATCCTGAAACGCTTCCGGCCCGACCTGGTGCTCGGAGTGGGCGGATATGCCTCGGCACCGCTCTGTATGGCGGCTCGCGGCATGCAGATCGGCTATTTCGTCCACGAACAGAATGCCATACCGGGGCTCACCAACCGGCTGCTGGCCAGATTTGCCGACCAGATCTACATCTCGTTCGACGAGGCGGAAAAATTCTTCCCCGAGGGCAGGACCACCATGACCGGCAACCCGGTGCGCAAGGAGATCGTTGCGGGGGATGCGGACGAGCCGGCCGGGGCGGACAACGTCTTGAACCTGCTGGTATTCGGCGGCAGCCAGGGGGCCCACAGCATCAACCAGGCATGCATTGCCGCTGCACCCCATATTGCCGACCTGCGCGAAAGGGTCGTTGTGCTGCATCAGACCGGCGACAAGGACCTGGCAGAAGTACGGGCGGCGTATGAGCAGGCCGGGATCAGGGCAACGGTGCTTCCGTTTATCGACGACATGGCAGCAGCATACCGCCGGGCGGATCTGCTGGTCTGCAGGGCAGGTGCGACCACCCTGGCCGAGGTGACGGCCTGCGGCAAGGCGTGCCTGTTCATCCCGTTTCCCCATGCCGTGGACGACCATCAGCGCCGTAATGCCGAGGCGATGCTCAAGAAAGATGCGGGCTTCATGCTGCTGGAGCGGGAACTTTCCGGCGAGCGTCTTGCCGGCACGATACGGGAGCTCGCGGCCGATCCGGAGCGTCTTGCCGCGGTGGGAAGCAACGCCCGGAGCCTGGCACGACCGGATGCGGCACGGATGATCGTCGACGAGATGTTGAAAATGAAAGGTTGAGAAAACCTCAGCCTGGCGACCAGAGGGAGCCATATGTACGGTAAGATCGAAAAAATCCATTTTGTCGGCATTGGCGGCATCGGCATGAGCGGCATCGCGGAAGTGCTTCTCAACCTGGGGTATCAGGTTTCGGGCTCGGACCTGCGGCAGTCGGAAACGACCGAACGGCTGGCCATGCTGGGGGGGGAGATCCACATCGGCCATGCCAGGGAAAACCTGACCAATGTGGATGTGGTGGTAACCTCTACGGCGGTGCACGACGACAACCCCGAGGTGATCGAAGCGAAGAGTCAGCTGATCCCGGTCATTCCCCGTGCGGAGATGCTCGCCGAGCTGATGCGGATGAAGTACGGCATTGCCATCGCCGGCACGCACGGCAAGACCACCACCACCTCCATGGTCGCCACGGTCCTGACCCACGGCGGGATCGATCCGACCATCGTCATCGGCGGCAAGCTGAATACCCTGGGGAGCAACGCCAAGCTGGGGCAGGGGAAATTCCTGGTGGCCGAGGCCGACGAGTCCGACGGCTCGTTTCTCAAGCTCTCCCCCACCATTGCGGTGGTGACCAATATCGACGCGGATCATCTCGATTTCTACAGCGGCGGGATCGAACAGATCAAGGAGACCTTTGTCGATTTCATCAACAAGATCCCCTTCTACGGCCTGGCGGTCCTCTGCCTGGAGGACCGGAACATCGCCGAGATACTGCCGCTGGTAAAGAAGCGGTTCGTGACCTATGGGCTCACCTCCCAGGCCGATATCCGGGCGACCCATATCAGGCTGGTCGGCAATACCACGTCGTTCATAGCCCATTACAAGGGGTACCGCATGGGCGAGGTGACCTTCAAGATGCCCGGCGCCCACAACGTCCTGAACGCCCTGGCCTGCATCGCGGTGGCCATGGAGCTGGACGTGCCGTTTGGTCAGATCCAGGAGGGGTTTGCAAAGTTCGGCGGGGTCGGCCGGCGCTTCCAGGTGAAGGGTGAGGTCGACGGCATCATGATCGTCGACGATTACGGCCATCACCCTGCGGAGATCCGCGCTACCCTGTCGGCGGCAAAGAACGGCTGGCCCGAGCGGCGGCTGGTGGTGGCATTCCAGCCTCACCGCTATACCCGGACCAAGGAGCTGTTCAGCGAATTCGTCACCTGCTTTTACGACGCCGATCTGCTGCTTCTGACCGATATCTACCCGGCAGGTGAGACGCCGATCCCCGGCATATCGGCGGAAAAGCTCGCCGCGAGCATCAAACAGCACGGTCAGAAGGACGTGACCTACGTTGCCGATCGGGATCAGCTCTGTGAGCAGCTGCAGGAGGTGGTCCGCGACGGTGACATCGTGCTGACGCTGGGGGCGGGAAATCTCTGGCAGACCGGCGAAGAGCTGCTGAAACGGCTGATGGCTGCCCAGTGAGAGACCTCTTTGCCGCGGAGTTGCGCGCCAACCTGCGGGGAGAGGTGCTGGAGAACGAACCGCTTGCCGGCCATACCTCGTTGAAGGTCGGCGGCCCGGCAGACTGGTTCGCGATCCCGGCCGACCGGGACGATCTGCTGGGGCTCTTGGCCCTGGCTACCAGGACGGAAACCCCGCTGCTGGTCGTCGGCGGGGGCTACAATCTGCTGGTGCGGGACGGCGGGTTTCGCGGTCTGGTCATCTCGCTGGTCCGGCTCGGCAAGGTTGAGTGCTTGGCAGGAAGCAGGATCAGGGTCGAGGCCGGGCTGGACAACCGCGAGCTGGTCCGGTTCTGCCGGCAGGAGGAATTGGCCGGGCTCGAGTTCCTCGGCATGATTCCCGGCACGGTCGGCGGGGCCCTGGCGGTCAATGCCGGGGCGCACGGCTCGTCGGTGATGGAGTTGGTGGAGCGGCTTTTTACCTGGTGCGGCGGTCAGATGCGGGAATGGGACGGCACGCAGCGCACCTTCGGCTACCGGTACCATCGGCTTGCCGAGGGAGAGGTGATCGTGGCTGCGGAACTCGGGCTCTCCCCCGGTGATCCCAGGGCCATCGACCAGCTGCTTGAGGTCTACCGTGAGCATCGCCAGGCGAGCCAGCGGGTCGGCTTTCCCAATGCCGGATCGTTTTTCAAGAATCCGGCCGGCACAGAGGCATGGCGCCTGATCGAGGCGGCTGGCCTTAGAGGCGCCAGGGTTGGCGGCGCCCAGGTCTCCGAGGTGCACTGCAATTTTCTGGTTAACCGGGGCGGAGCGACGGCAGGGGACTTCCTGGAGCTTGCCGGGATGATCAAGCAGCGAGTCAGCGCGGGGAGCGGCATCATGCTTGAGGAAGAGGTCAAGATCGTTGGCGAGGATACAGGCTTATGACTCGTGAAGATATGAGGAGAAAACGGATCGGCGTGTTGATGGGGGGGCGTTCGGCCGAACGGGAGGTTTCCCTCAACAGCGGGCGTGCAGTCCTCGGTGCCCTCCTGGAAATGGGCTACCAGGCAGTGGGGCTTGACGTGGGACGGGACATTGCCGAACGCCTTGCATCCGAACGGATCGAGGTGGCCTTCATCTGCCTGCATGGCCGGTTCGGCGAGGATGGCACCATCCAGGGGCTCCTGGAGGTCATGGGGATCCCTTACACCGGGTCCGGCGTCCTGGCCAGCGCACTGGCCATGAACAAGGTCGTGGCCAAGGTGGTGTTCGCAGCCAGCGGCCTGACGGTTGCTCCCTACCGGGTCCTGCGGCCGGGCGACGCGTTCGACCCGGAAGAGGCGGGATTCGGTCTGCCGGTGGTGGTGAAGCCGTCGCAGGAAGGATCGTCCGTCGGCGTGAGTATCGTCCGGGCCGACCGGGAGCTGGCTCCGGCCTTGGCACTGGCATGGACGTACGACGATGAGATCCTGGTGGAGAAATATATCAAGGGGCGGGAGATCCAGGTGGGAATCCTCAACGACCGTGCCCTGGGCGCGATCGAGATCGTTCCGAAACGGGAATTCTACGATTTCGAGGCGAAGTATACCGCGGGCATGGCCGAGCATATCCTTCCCGCGCCTCTGACGCAGCCGCTGTACGATTCGGTGCTGCGCCAGGGTGAAAGAGCCCATTGCTGCCTGGGGTGCGCCGGGTACAGCCGGGTCGATTTCCTGGTGACCGAAGAGGCCGAGTGTTACCTCTTGGAGGTCAACACCCTGCCGGGGATGACCGCCCTGTCGCTGTTGCCGGAGATTGCCCAGGGTGCAGGCTACGGATTCACCACGCTGGTCGAGGAAATCGTCTGCTCGGCAGCACTGAAGATCAAAGGCTAGGGGCGGGAGAACGATGGCGGTACCGGCAAGTCGCAAGCTGAACGGATCGCAGCACCGGGGGAAACCGACCCGCGTGGCGCAGAATCGTATGAAGCGCGAACGTCGGCCGCTCAATATCCGCGGATTTCTCAAAAAGGGTGCCCGTGTTGCCGGCGGCCTGGTGGTGGCGACCCTTGCCGGGGTGATCGGATACGAGGCATACAGCCTCATTGCCAGGACATCCTTTTTCAAGCTGGAGCGTATCGAGGTCAGCGCACTCAAACGCCTCTCCCGCGAGGATGTCATAGACCAGGCCGGCATAAAGGTCGGTGACGATCTGCTCAGGCTCCGCCTCGGCAGGATGGGTGAGCAGCTGGCGAAAAACCCCTGGATCGAGAAGGTGCGCATCAGGCGGTATCTGCCGCACACCATTGCCATCGAGGTGGCCGAGCAGGAGCCGGTGGCAGTGGCAAGCATGGGCTATCTCTACTACCTGAACGCCAAGGGGGAGATCTTCAAGCCGTTGATGGAAGGAGACCGGCTCGATTTCCCGATTTTCACCGGCATCAACGAGGAGGAACTGGCCAAGGACCCGGCAGGCACCAAAGAGGCCATCAAGGCAATGCTGGAGATCGTTGCACTGCTTAGAAAGGGCGCAGCGTTCAAACTGGAGGATGTGTCGGAGATACATTACGACAAGGGATACGGATTCACACTCTTTACGGTGCAGCGGGGGGTCCCCGTGCGACTCGGCAGGACTGACTTTGTCGCCAAGCTGGAGCGTCTGGCAAGGATATACGGAACCGTGCAGGCCCAGATGCAGACTCTGGAGTATATCGATCTGGATTACAATGACAAGATCGTCGTGAAAACCAGTTAAAGGGGGGAAGTGATGTCCAGCAAACAGGAAGAGGTCTTCGATGGCTTCGATATCGGTACTGCCCGGATCTGTGCACTGGTCGGCAGTTTCAGCGACGGAGGGCTCGATATTGTCTATCGGGACCTGCAGGGACACCGGTTTGAACTGGACAACATTGACCTCGACTTTACGGATCGAACCATAGTAAAAAAGCAGAAACCTAAGGGGGGGAGCTATGTCCGGTAAACGGGAAAACCTGCTGGTCGGACTCGACATTGGGACCACAAAGATCTGTGCCATTGTCGGAAATGTGACCGAAGACGGCATCGAGATCGTCGGGATCGGCACAAGTCCGTCACGGGGGCTCCGCAAAGGAGTGGTGATCAATATCGAGAGCACGGTGGCGGCCATTCGCAAGGCGGTGGAAGAGGCCGAACTGATGGCCGGCTGCGAGATCAAGTCAGTTTATGCCGGGATCGCCGGCGGGCATATCCGCGGCTTCAACTCGCAAGGGATCATCGCCATCAAGAACCGCGAAGTGACGCCCGACGATGTGAAGCGGGTGATCGATGCCGCCAAGGCCGTGGCGATCCCCATGGATCGCGAGGTGATCCACATCCTCCCCCAGGAGTTCATCATCGATGACCAGGACGGCATCCGCGAACCTCTGGGGATGAGCGGGGTCCGCCTGGAGGCAAAGGTCCATATCGTTACGGGTGCCGTTGCCAGCGCGCAGAACATCATCAAGTCGTGCAACCGCGCCGGGCTCGACGTGGCGGATATCGTCCTGGAGCAGCTCGCTTCATCCGAGGCGGTACTTTCCCCGGACGAGAAGGAGCTGGGAGTCGCCCTGATCGACGTGGGGGGCGGGACCACCGATATCGCCATCTTTGTGGACGGTGCCATCAAGCATACCTCGGTGCTTTCCCTGGGGGGCAATCACCTGACCAACGACATTGCCGTGGGTCTGCGCACCCCCATGGCAGAAGCCGAGAAGATCAAGCAGAAATACGGTTGCTGCATGGCCTCGCTGGTGGGGAAGGACGAAACCATCGAAGTGCCGAGCGTGGGGGGCCGCAAGCCGCGCATCCTGTCGCGGCAGCTTCTTGCGGAGATCCTGGAGCCGCGCGTGGAAGAGATCTTCTCTCTGGTCAACCGGGAGCTGGTAAAGAGCGGTTTCGAGGACCTGATTGCCTCCGGCGTGGTCATTACCGGCGGCAGCACCATCCTTGAGGGGATGCCGGAACTGGCGGAGCAGGTCTTCAACCTCCCGGTGCGCCGCGGCCTGCCGCAGCAGATCGGCGGCCTGGTTGACGTGGTCAACACGCCGGCCTATGCCACCGGTGTCGGACTGGTCATCTACGGGAGCAAGAATATCGGAATCCGCGAATTCCCCACCTCCCAGAGCGATGACAACCTGTTCCGCAGGGTCAGCCGAAGGATGAAGGAGTGGTTCGGGGAGTTTTTCTAGGGATTTGGGAGTTTTGTTCAACAAACTGTCTGTGGTGGCAGATCACAAAAGGGGGTAGGGTATGTTCATGTTCGATGAGAGTATTGACCAGAACGCGAAGATCAAGGTGATCGGGGTTGGCGGTGGCGGGGGGAACGCTGTCAATACGATGATTGCCCAGAACATGCACGGTGTCGACTTCATTGTTGCAAACACCGACGCACAGGCGCTTCGCACCAATCAGGCGCCGACCAAGGTCCAGCTCGGCAGCCAGCTTACCAAAGGGCTCGGTGCGGGCGCCAACCCGAATGTCGGTCGAGATGCCGCCATGGAAGACCGGGACAGGCTCTCCGCTACCCTTGCCGGCGCGGACATGATCTTCATCGCCGCCGGCATGGGTGGCGGTACCGGCACCGGTGCGGCACCGATCATTGCCGAGGCGGCCCGCGAAGCGGGTGCGCTTACCGTCGGCGTGGTGACCAAGCCGTTCAGCCGGGAAGGGAAACAGCGTCTGGCCAAGGCCGAAGAGGGTATCCGCGATCTGAAGAAGCACGTCGATTCCCTGATCGTGATCCCCAACGACAGGCTGCTGGGGCTCGCCGGCAAGTCGATGTCGATCCTCGATGCCTTCAAGCCGTCCGATGACGTCCTGCGCCAGGCGGTACAGGGTATCTCCGACCTGATCACCACCCATGGCATGATCAACGTGGACTTTGCCGATGTCCGCGCCATCATGAGCGAGCGCGGCATGGCCATGATGGGCATCGGCATGGCCGCGGGCGAGAACCGGGCAGTGGATGCGGCAACCCGCGCCATCTCCAGCCCGCTTCTGGAAGATATCGACATCTCCGGGGCAAAGGGGGTGCTGGTCAATATCTCCGGCTCTTCTTCCATGACCATGGAGGAGTTCGACGCTGCCAGCCGGGTCATTCACGAAAAGGTCCATGAAGATGCCAACATCATCGTCGGTCTGGTAATCGACGAGGACCTGGGAGATACCATCAAGATTACGGCCATTGCCACCGGCTTCGGCGACCGTTTCGACATCGAGAAGAGCCGGCAGGAGATGCGGAAGGTGTCGCCCATCGCTGCCAGGGGCGAAAGCCGCGAGGTGCCGACCTTCATGCGGGAGCGGCGCGATGTTGCACCCCCCCGGCAGAGCAGTTTTCTCGTCGACGAGTATGACGAGCAGTACGATATCCCGACGTTCCTGCGCAAGTCGGTAGACTGACGCAACATCCATAGATACGCCGTGCGAAGGGTGCCGAGCACCCTGTTAGCCCCCTATTCCCATCTGCCAGATGTTCTGGTCCATGTGCCGGGAGTCCCCACCACCTTCCGGCAGTCAGATGCCCGGTCCCTCTTTCCCCGAGAGGTGACCGGGTTTTTTTCTGTTGGGACTCCATTCGCCGCCATGGTACGATGCGGCATGTCCTGGAAAATAGCCGAAAAATACCGCCGGACCCTGGCCTGTGAAGAGGGGACGGTGGTCAAGGGGTGGGGGGGGAAGCTGACCGTCTGCCTGGTTTATCCCAACCACTACCGGACCGGGATGAGCAACCTGGGATTCCAGGCTGTCTATGCCCTGCTCAACGATTGCCAGGATGTGGTCTGCGAACGCGCCTTTCTCCCCGAACCCGCCGATCTCACCGAATATGCGGCAAGCAATACCAGACTGCTTTCCCTGGAGACCCAGCGGCCTCTTGCCGATTTCGACCTGATCGCCTTTTCCGTCTCATTTGAAACCGATTACCTGCACATCCCCCAACTGCTGGCATTGGCAAACATCCCGCCCCTGGCGTCGGAGCGTTCGAGCGCCTTTCCGCTGGTCATTGCCGGCGGAGCGGCCCTGTTCCTCAACCCGGAGCCGGTTGCCGAGTTCATCGACCTGATCTGTCTCGGCGAGGGGGAGGTCCTGCTACCCAAACTCCTCGACCTGCTCAGAACCAGCGGCGATGGCGAGCGCTCTGCCTTTCTCCGCACTGCGGCCACCTGTCCGGGGATGTATGTCCCGTCGCTCTACACGGTCAGTTATGACGGAGATGCGGTGACCGCGATCCGGCCTGTGGAGGGGCTACCCTCCTGTATCCAGCGGCAGTGGGCCGCTGAACTCGATGCGGCGCAGACCGGTTCGCAGCTGTTCACTTCCGAGACAGAATTTGGCGACATGTATCTGGTGGAGCTTTCCAGGGGGTGCCCGCGTGGCTGCCGGTTTTGCGCGGCAGGCTTCATCTACGAGCCATACCGGCAGCGTTCGCTGGAGTCGGTGCGGGAACAGGTCAGAAAAGCCCTTGAGCGGCATCAGCGCATCGGCCTGGTGGGGGCGGCAGTGGGGGATTTCCGCAAGATCGGCCAGCTCTGCCGCTTCATCCGTAACGAAGGGGGCAAGGTGTCGGTCGCATCCCTCAGGATCGATACCCTGGATGACGAGATGATCCGGGTTCTGGTCGAAAGCGGGCACAAGACCGTGAGCCTCGCCCCGGAAGGGGCTTCACAGCGGTTGCGGACAATGATCCGCAAAGGGATAACCAGGGAGCAGATCCTCGACGCAGCAGAGCGGCTTATCGGCCACGACATCCTCAACCTGAAGCTCTACTTTATCGTCGGGTTTCCCGGTGAAACCATGGCAGACCTTGAGGAGATGGTGCAGCTCGTGGAGGACATCCGGAGCAGAATGGCCGCCACGGCGCGGGGGAACCGCCGCCTCGGTCAGCTCACCCTGTCGGTCAACCCCTTTGTTCCCAAGCCGTTCACCCCGTTCCAGTGGTGCGGCATGGAGCGAGCGTCAATCCTGGAAAAGAAGGCGGCCTATCTCCGCAAGACCTGCGGCAGGCTGCCGAATGTGCGGGTACAGTTCGAGGGGATCAAGGAGGCGGTGTTTCAGGCTCTGCTTTCACGGGGAGACCGCCGGCTTGCATCGTTGCTGCTCAAAGCCGGCGAGACGGGAAGCTGGCGCAGGGCTGCACGGGACCTGGGAGTGGATCCGGAGCGCCTGGTCAGTCGAACGATCCCGCTGGATGAGGTCCTGCCGTGGGATATTATCTGCTGCGACAAACGGGAGCGCCTGCAGCACGAATACCGGCTGGCGCTGGACGGGACGCCCCCCGGGGAGGTGAAGAGCTGACCTGCTTCAGTGCTGTTGGCACTGCTGCGTCATGCATCGGGAGAATGGTGGTGAAGACCGCATTGCGACATGTCTGCGGCCAACTGGGTCCGGGTTATGCCGAGAAGGGAACAGACGGTGTCGTGATCGCCGTTACACTGTTTCAGGGTCAGGAGAATCATTGCCTTTTTCAGGGATCTGGAGAGGGTACAGAGCAGGTTGTCGGGTCTGGAAGCCGATATGACTGTAAAGAACGGTTCCAACCCTTGCTGGAAGAGCATGGCGTGTTCATCGCGGGATGTTTGCATTTTGATGGACTGTTTCATGATGCTCCTCACTTGATATGGCAGCCGAGGCAGAGGTTTTTACTTGCCAGGTGTTTTTTGTTGGGGTTGAGTGGATTGTGGCAGGAGAGGCATCCGACTTTACCGTCCACGAGGACCATTTCTTCATTGAGCTCGGTTAGCCCGCGCAATTGGTTGCTGGTGTATGCGTAACTGCCGTAGTGCATGCCTATGGGGTGGCTGCCGCGGACAGTTTCCATGCTGCCGGTCCGATCCATGACGTTGTTTTTGTAGCGGATATTATGGATTCGGGCATTGATCCCATCATGGCATCCCAGGCAATCGAGAGAAAAGCTGTCGATCTCCATCGGTTCACCGGTATCGTCGCTGTAGGTGGCGGAATAGCGCGCACGCTCCCCGTAGGGAGAGGATGCCGCTTCCCTGGCTGCATTGAGCCGGGCTGAGAATTCCATTCTGCTGTTCGGGTCCTGGAGCTGCTTCGTAAAGGCGCAGGTGCTTTCGTCAATGGGGTTCTCATCCATCGCTTCCACACGTGCCGAAATCAGTTGCAGTGCGAGAATCATCGCTCCGCCCGCCAGTGCCATCCGCGTAG
>JACRPV010000261.1 GCA_016223015.1 Geobacter sp.
AGTCGGAGCGTCCGGAGCGGCCTCAGCCTCAACCCGCGCCGGCCTCGTCGTCGTACGCCGAAGTATCCGCGGAGCTCGCCGATATCCGGAAGACCGTAGAGGGTTGGCGCGCGTAGTCGGCGCGCCGGAGAGATAGGGGAGAGATGTTCGTTCGCAGTCTGCTGGTTCTGGCCCTTCTGCTGGGCGCGGCGCAAACGGCCGCCGCCCAGGATGGGAAGAAATCGCCTGAGAGTCACGCGAAGGCGATGGCACAGGACAAGAAAGACGACGGCGTCGTCCCCACCCAGGATTGGATCAAGCGCGAGGACGACAAGAAGAAGGTCGCCACGACGCTGGAGATCCTCCTGCTCGTCACCGTCCTCGCCCTGGCGCCGGCCATCCTCGTGATGGTCACTTCCTTCACGCGGATCGTCATCGTGCTGTCGTTCCTCCGGCGCGCGCTCTCGACCCAGGAACTGCCGCCGAACCAGGTGATCATCGGGCTCTCGCTCGTACTGACGTTCCTCGTGATGAGCCCCACCGCCGCGGCTATCAAGCGCGACGCCATCGATCCCTACATGGCCGACAAGAACCCGATCTCCCAGAAGGATGCGATGAAGAAGGCGGAAGGCCACCTGCGCGTCTTCATGTTCAAGCAGGCGCGCCCGCAGGACCTCACGCTGTTCATGGAAATCACCAAGCAGCCGAAGAAGGCCTCGGGCTGGACCGAAGACGACGTGCCGACGGAAGTGCTCATCCCCGCGTTCGTCGTGGGCGAGCTGAGGCGCGCCTTCATCATGGGCTTCGCGCTGTTCCTGCCGTTCCTCGTGATCGACATGGTCATCGCGTCGCTGCTGATGTCGATGGGCATGTTCATGCTGCCCCCCGTCCTGGTGTCGCTGCCTTTCAAGATCCTGCTCTTCGTGCTGGTGGACGGATGGGCCCTCATCGTCGGATCGCTGCTCCGGAGATTCGCCTAGACATGGACGAGACGCGTTTGGCTGTGGACCTGGGCCGCGAGGCGCTGCTGCTTGCCTCGAAGCTC
>JACRPV010000262.1 GCA_016223015.1 Geobacter sp.
AGACAATGCTATAATTGCACGTTAGAAAAAAAAGGGCAACAGCAATCTGCCTGTTTCGGACTTGGGGCGTTCTGTATGAGTGATGTCTATCATCTGTTGACGGTTGCTGATGTTCAGAAAGACACGGCTGCTATTGTCGAGGTGCTGAAGGGGATTCATGAATCACGTCTTCCCAACGACCTGAGGCTGCTCAACTATTACCGGGAGATGCCGGTCAGCTATGATGCGACGGTTTCATTTATCGATGAAGACCTGGTAGAGCTCAAGGTGCATCAACACCAGGCCGTGGTTATGTACGCCGAAAAGATGACCTTCCTGAAGAGTGCCCATTTCCCTCACGATGTGGTTGCAAAGACTTATAAGGTCAATGTGGACAAGAGTGTGGCCCTGCTCTCACGTTTCTCTTATGCCCAGATACGGGCAGAGCGACGGCGATTCATCCGTGTGGAGATCGGTGAGAGGATAGAGATTGCTTTCAGGCGTTTGGGAGTGAATGTGCCAGGGCGGCTTCTGGACGTCTCCATCGGTGGCCTTTCGCTTGTCAGCCCCGAGCAGCATGCCGTTGACCTTGAGACCGCGGGCATCCTCAGCGTCTCTCTTCCCAATGTTCAGTTGGAGATTCCCGGCAGACTCATAAAAATTATCCCCCTCGATGACCAGTGGCGATACATTTTCGAATTGGAAACCGACAACCGGATCGAAGCGGCGATATCGCAGTTCATTTTCCAGAAGCAGGTCGAGATTATCCGGGAGCTGAAGGACCAGCTATTCTGAATAACGCCTGCCCGCAGACCTCCTGCCTGTCGTGCTGCTCTGCTGGCGGAATCGGCATGCGCCTGCTTGAATCTTTCCCCGTATACCTATGCTGGTAGACACCCATTGCCATCTGGATGAACCGGGCCTGAACTGCAGGCTGAAGCAGGTGTTGTCCACTGCCAATGACGCCGGAGTGTCGCGGTTCATCGTCCCTGGTGTTGATGGGCAGCACTGGTCTCGCATCGCCTCCATTGCCGATACGAGACGAGGGATTTTTCCTGCCTATGGCCTTCATCCGATGCATGCCGCCCACTTTTCGCCTGCGATGTTTGACCGTCTCAAGGAGTACCTCCCTCAAGCGGTTGCCGTCGGAGAGATTGGCCTTGATTACCTGTGCACGGATGTGCCGCGGGAGATACAGGTTGAGGCCTTCCGCCAGCAACTCCGGCTGGCGGTGCAGGCAGGGATTCCGGTGCTCGTCCACTGCCGGCAGGCCTTTCGCGATCTCATGGATATCCTGCGCCAAGAGGCGGTGCAGCGGGTCGGCGGGGTCATGCATGCCTTTTCGGGAAGCCCGGAGATTGCCCAGGAGGCGGTAAGGCTCGGTTTGCTCATTTCAGTTGCCGGTCCGGTGACGTATGCCAATGCAGTTCGTCTGTTGCAGGTGGCTGCTCAGGTACCTCTCGACAGTCTGGTGATCGAAACCGATGCCCCTGATCTTACTCCCGAACCGCACCGAGGCGGGAAGAATGAGCCGGGATTCCTCCCTCTGGTTGCAGCGGCGGTTGCACGTATTCGCGGTGTATCCTTCGAAGAGGTGGCGGAAGCAACAACGACAAATGCCCGCCGATTATTCGGGATATGACGCGGATTTTTCCGGCATACATGTGGCACGTTGGCTCCTGGAGAAAGGGATAGGTGGTGATGTTGCACCGTTTTTCACGAAATGAGCTCCTGATTGGTCCGAATGGGCAGGGCCGGCTGCGTGAGGCGACCGTCGGGGTCATCGGCCTGGGTGGCGTCGGGAGTTACGCAGCCGAGGCGCTCTGCAGGGCTGGAGTCGGACGCTTGGTAATCGTCGATTTTGATGATATCTGTCTCACCAACGTCAACCGGCAGTTGCATGCCATGGTGGGTACGGTGGGGAAGCCCAAGGTGCAGGTAATGGCCGAGCGGCTCCGGTCGATCAATCCGGATGCCGAGGTCGTCCCGTTCAGGGAGTTTTATGCAGCAGAAAACAGCGATCATCTCTTTTCCCAGCGACTCGATTATGTCGTAGACGCCATCGATCATATTACCAGCAAGCTCCATCTGATCAAAAGCAGTTTGGAGCGTTCCATTCCCCTCATTTCGAGCATGGGTGCAGCAAACCGTCTCGATCCGACCCTGGTGCAGGTTGATGACATATCTGCTACCCATGGTTGCCGCATGGCGCGGACTATGAGGAAGCTGCTGAAAAAACAAGGCATAACCCGCGGTTTCAAGGTGGTCTTTTCCACAGAGGAGTACCGCGCCCCTCTCACCCAGGATGGCAGTTGCCGTGGCAACTGTATCTGCCCCAATCGCGATGACCAAGCGTTTACCTGTGAACATCGCCGGCTGATTCTCGGCAGTATCTCCTTTATCCCGGGTATCTTTGGCCTCACCATGGCAGGCATTGCCATAAACGACCTGCTTAAAACCCTTGATTGAAAATCATCGGGGGGCATTGACTCGCCTCTATTTGCCGATATACTGACTTCCACAAATATTTCAATCGAATGCAGAGGAGGTGACGTTTATGGGAAAAGAATACTCTGTGCAGGAAGCATTGAAATTGGCGGTTCAGGGTGAGAAGGACAGCTTGGATTTTTATCGCAAGGCAGCCGCGGTTACCAAGAATGATCGGGCCAAGAAGGTGTTTGAACTGTTGGCTAATGAAGAGGTCGGTCACCTGAAGTCTTTCTTCGAGCACTACAAGGGAGGGGAATTCGGCGATCTCAAAACCTTCATCGATTCACCGCCAGACAAAAAGAGCGCGACCATTCTGGCTCTTGAGAAGGCCATCAACGAGAATACCCATGAACAGAAGGCCCTGGAGATCGCCCTCAAGGAAGAGAAGTCCTGTATCGAGCAGTACACCCTCCTGGCCAAGGATATCATCGATCCGTTGGTCAAGGGGATCTTTACCCGGGTTGTCAAGGAAACGCAGAACCATTACGACATGATTGAAGACGAGTACATGCATGTCATGCGTATGGTTGACAAATCCGATCAAGATACCTATGTAAGGGAATGATGAGACACAGAGCCCAAATACGTGTAGTCCCCCTGCTTTTCCTGGCGGGTGTTCAGGGAGTGGCCTGGGGTTCGCAGGATGTGCGGAAGGTAAAGCTCGCGCAACCTGTACAGAAGGTTGTCGAAGAAAAGTGCCTGGTCTGCCACAACCATCAGCGGATTGATGCTGCACGGGAAGCGCAGCGGGACACAGAGGCCATCCTTCGCAGGATGGAGGCCAAAGGGGTCAGGTTGACAGCCAGAGATCGTCAGGTGATCGGCCACTTTCTGTCAAATCCGTTCAAGCAAGGAGATCGTGAATCTGGCACAGCAGGGAGCGGCAAAGCAAAGTAGTAAATATGATTCAGAAAAAAACAGAAGCGGCCGGCATCCACACCGGCCGCTTTTTTTATGAGTGTACCAAGCTAGCCCTGATACTGGGAATAGTATCCCTTGACCCGAGCAAGGTAGTTACGCGTTTCCTGGGGAAGTACCGAGGTTCCCTTCTTGTCCACATTGCCCGGCCCCCAATTGTAAGCAGCCAGTGCTGAGTCCACATTCCCGTGGTACCGCTTCAGCATGTCTTTGAGGAATCTGGTACCGGCCATTACATTCTGTTCGGGGTCAAAGGAGTTGGTGACCCCGAGATCCCGAGCTGTCCCGGGCATGAGTTGCATCAGGCCCTGTGCCCCGGCGTGGGAAACGGCGGTGGGGTTGAAATTGCTTTCAGCTTTTATGACTGCCTTGATGAGAGACACATCAACGCCGTGACGCCGTGACGCCTGGTTTATAATCCCTTCAAGATCTGTAGGGGATGAAAGCGTTTCCTGGCTGATGAGCGGACCCTGTGCCTGAGGCTGCTGGGTTGTAGCACTGTCAACCCGTTGACTCCCTTCCACGAGATTGGCCAAAATCAGTTTTGCCGACGAGATAAATGATGCAGGAGAGGCCAGTGATTCGGCGTTGCCCAAAGACAGAGCATTTTTCATCATCTCCAGCTGCATAAGCTCTATGGCTGCGTTGGCAGCTGCACCACTAGTCCGTGGTATGCCTTGCTGCTGCACATCAACAGCTGCTGACATGATGTCGGCAAAGGATTGGTGGGTGACAGCATCACTGGCTGAAGGACGCTCGGGGAGCTTGCCGGGAAGCAGAGATAGTGCGGTTTCAACGGGATTAATGGCCATGGAAAAAGGAAAAGCACGTTGTATGCCATACACAACGGTCTGGTTTAGCAAGATGAAGGAAAGTGCAGGGCAGGAGGAGGCCGTTACAGGGGTTGTGCTGAGCCCGGGATCAGCAGTTTCTTCTTTTTTAGCTTTTCAATAAGAGTCGTTCGCTTCAGGTTCAGCAGCATTGCGGCTTCTTTCTTGTTTCCGGCAGTTTTTTCAAGCGCATGAAGAATTA
>JACRPV010000263.1:0-26153 GCA_016223015.1 Geobacter sp.
AAACATGGCAACCGCTCTGTATCAAGCATGTCCGGAAGTGCAGATGTGCTTGAGGCACTGGGTGTAAAAATTGACCTTAACCCTGAAAAAGTTGAGAAATGCCTTGAGGCAACTGGTTTTGGATTCATGTTTGCACCATTATTTCATCCTGCCATGAAATATGCCATTGGTCCAAGAAGGGAAATGGGAATAAGAACAATTTTCAATATACTCGGCCCTCTTACAAATCCTGCTGGCGCTCAGAGACAGGTATTGGGTGTCTTTAAGGACACTCTCACAGAACCCTTAGCAGAGGTGCTTGAAAACCTTGGTACAAAACACGCATTTATAGTCCACGGTGAAGATGGACTTGATGAGATAACAAACACAGATAAAACAAAAATTTCGGAGTTGAAAGACGGCAGAATTGATACATATTTTATAACCCCTGAAGACCTTGGTTTTGCAAGGGCTAAAAAAGAAGACCTCCTTGGCGGAACGCCGGGGAATCTCGGCCAGGGAGAGTTCCTCCCCCGCGGAAAGAGGCTCGTAGACGGTCATGGCGCCGGCCCGCTTCGGACCGACCACCCAGGTGCCATCCTGCACCAGCGCATCGATGAGGCTGCTGAGATTCTGTTCGGTTATGGTCTTTGGCATAGGTTTTCCCGTAGGGGCGAATCTTGTATTCGCCCATCAATAAGGCGATCACAAGGATCGCCCCTACGCATTATTTTATAAACGACTCGTCGTCGTCTTCCTTGTACTCGGTCAGCGGCCCCTTTTCCTGCGGGGTCAGGCCGGCCTCGTAGTCGTACAGCTCCTTCAGCTCCTTTGCCATCTTCCGGTTGAGGAGGTTGAGCGGGATGTCCATGGGGCAGACCCGCTCGCACTCGGCGCAGCCGCCGCAGCGGCCGGCCAGGTGCATGGCGCGGACGATGTGCCAGGCCGTGTTGCCGGCGGGCCGGGGGGTGGTCTCCACCGACTGGGGCCGGTTCCGGTCGCAGAGGCACTGCTCGCAGAAGCAGAAGGGGCAGATCTGCCGGCAGGCGAGACACCTGATGCAACGGGAGAAGTGTTCCTTCCAGAAGGCCCAGCGCTCCTGCGGCGTCATCGCCTCCAGCCGCGCCAGCTCCTGTGCCTCAAGGGGCTCAAGTGCCGGCAGAGCAGGAAGCGTCCCTGCCACCAGGTCGGTGTCCGTCGGCTCGCGCACCGTGCACTCCCGGCACTTGCGTGCAATGGTGGCGTCGCACAGCGGCTGGCTCCGGTCGGCATGGGCACCGTACACCCCGGCGCAGGCTATGCCGATGATGTAAACGTCCTCGCGCTTCAGCTGGCTCTCTCCCAAGAGCCCGGCCAGGGCGCGCAGGTCGCACCCCTTGGCGACGATCGCCAGCTTTCCCTTGGCACGGACCTCTTTCTTTGCCTTGGTGAGGTAGAGGGCCAGGTTATTGACGCAGGCAGGAGAAAAGATGAGCTCTTTGGCCTGGTCCGGGGTGGCTGCCACGACCGGCATGGCAGTCCCGGTGCGCCGGCCGGCAATGTAGCCGACGACCCCGGCCACTGCCCCCTGTTCCAGGAGCCGGACCGCTTCCTGCCGGATCGCCTGGCTGACCGAGGTCCAATAGCCCTCGTCGGCCAGTGCGGCGGATTCATATTTTCGTGCGGTTTTGTTCATAATTATCGTAACCGTTCTCACCACTAAGACACCAAGTACACGAAGAAAATCCTAAAACTGTTTTGCTGTTTTGCCTTCCTTAGTGCTCTTAGTGTCTTAGTGGTGAATTGATGGGTATTGTTCAGATCGCCTGGTACGCCTCTTTGAGTTCCGGGGTGGTAAGCGTCGCTCCGGACCACTGCTCTGCCAGTTCCAGCTCCCTGAACTCCGTGAGCGGCCCCAGCTGTCGCACCCGTTCGGTCAGCTCGGTGACCATCTCCACCCACTTCCCCCCCTCGGCGGCGGATACCCAGGAGAACTGCAACCGGGAGAGATCCACGCCGACGAACTCCAGGAGCTTGCGGAAGGCGGCAAAACGGCGGCGGGCGTGGAAGTTGCCGGCCATGTAGTGGCAGTCGCCGGGGTGGCAGCCGGAGACCAGCACCCCGTCGGCGCCCTTCTGGAAGGCCCGGAGGATGAAGACCGGATCGATCCGGCCGGTGCAGGGGAACTTCACCACCCGGACATTGGGCGGATACTGCATCCTGCTGGTGCCGGCGAGATCAGCACCGGCATAAGTGCACCAGGTGCAGACCAGGGCAACGATCTTCGGTTCGAAGTCGTGTTTCACTTTGTCAGTATGCATGGGGAATCCTTACAAACCATTTTCACCACTAAGACACTAAGAGCACTAAGAAAAAAAGCACTTTCGGTTAAGAACGAGCAAGTTTTTGTCAGATCAAGGATGGCTAGATCCGACGCGCAAGGCGTAGCAGCGCTACGCCGCACAAGGAGGAGCGACGCCAGACGCCGAGCTGGCGAAAAATCGCTCGTTCATAGGGCTTCGATCATGGCCATGATCTGCTCGTCCGTATAGCCGTCCAGTTCGACGCTCTTGGACGGGCAGGTGGCCTGGCAGGTGCCGCAGCCGCCGCAGACGCCGGGATTGACATAGGCGACCACCTTGATCAGGTTGCCGCTACGGTCGCGTATCTCCTTCTCCTCCACCGCGCCATAGGGGCAGACCTTCCTGCAGGCGAGGCAGCCGACGCAGAAGCGCTCGTTGACCTTGGCGACGATCGGCTCCCGCTCCAGCTCGTTCCTGGCGAACAGGGTCATGACCTTGGCAGCGGCAGCGCTCGCCTGGGAGACCGTGTCGGGGATGTCTTTGGGCCCCTGGCAGGCGCCGGCCAGGTAGATCCCGGCAGTGGCGCACTCCACCGGCCTCAGCTTGGCATGGGCCTCGGAGTAGAAGTGGTATTTGTCGTAGGAAATGCCGAGCTTCTGCGCCAGGGTATCGGCCCCTTCACGGGGCTGGACGGCAGTGGCGAGCACCACCAGATCGGCCTCGATCTCCACCTGGACGCCGATATGGACGTCGCTCCCCATCACCACGACCTTGTCGCCCTTCTGGTAGAGCCGGCTGACCATGCCGCGGATGTAAACCGCTTCCTCCTCTTCGATGGAGCGGCGCCAGAACTCGTCGTACCCCTTGCCGGGGGTGCGGGCGTCCATGAAGAAGACATAGGCCTGACCGTCGTGGACCTTGTGCTTGTAGAGCATGGTGTGCTTGGCGGTGTACATGCAGCAGATCTTGGAGCAGTAGGAGATCCCCTTTTCACGGGCACGGGAGCCGACGCACTGGACAAAGACCACGGATTTGGGCTCGGCGCCGTCGGACGGACGCACGATCTTGCCGCCGGTGGGGCCGGAGGCGGATGCCAGCCGCTCGAAGGTGAGCCCGTCGATGACATCGGGGATGGTGCCGTAGCCGAATTCACCGTAGCCTTCGATGGCGGAGCCGGCAGGCTTGGGACCGATGTCGTAGAGCTGGAAGCCGGTGGCGACGACCACGGCCCCGACCTGCTCGACCACGATCTCGTCTTCCTGGGTGTAATCCACGGCGCCGGGTCCGCAGACCTTCTGGCAGACCCCGCACTTGCCGGTCTTGAACCAGGTGCAGTTTTCGCGGTCGATCACCGGGGTGTTGGGGACCGCCTGGGGAAACGGGACGTAGATGGCGGGCCTGAAGCCCAGGTTCTTGTCGAAGCTGTTGGGGATCTTCTTCTGGGGGCACTTGGCCATGCAGACCCCGCAGCCGGTGCACTTGGCCATGTCGACGGATCGGGCCTTCTTTCTGACCTTGACCTGGAAGTTGCCGATGTACCCCTCCACCGCCTCGATCTCGGCATAGGTGTGCAGGGTGATGTTTGGATGGTTGACCACATCGACCATCTTGGGGGTCATTATGCACTGGGAGCAGTCCAAGGTCGGGAAGGTCTCGGAGAGCTGGGCCATGTGGCCGCCGATGGAGGGCTCCCGCTCGACGAGCACGACCTGGTGGCCGGAATCGGCGATGTCCAGGGCCGACTGGATGCCGGCGATGCCGCCACCGATGATGAGGGCCTTTTTCGTCACCGGCACGGTGATCGGCTGGAGCTTCTTGTTCCTTTTCACCCGTTCGACCATCATGGTGACGATGTCGATGGCCTTGGCAGTCGCCTCGTCCCTGTCTTCGTGGACCCAGGAGCAGTGCTCGCGGATGTTCGCCATCTCGCAGAGAAAGGGGTTCACGCCCGCGGCCTTTGCCGCGTTGCGGAAGGTCTTCTCGTGCATCCGGGGGCTGCAGGCGGCAACGACGATCCCCTCCAGCTTGTGCTCGGCTACCGCTTTCTTGAGCAGGTTCTGGCCGGGATCGGAGCACATGTACTTGTAGTCGCAGGTGTAGGCGACGCCGAACAGCCTGCCGGCCTCGGCCGCGACCTTTTCCACGTCGACGGTGCGGGAGATGTTCTCGCCGCAGTGACAGACAAAGACGCCTATGCGTGACATTTACAGCAGACCTTTCTCTTTGAGGAGGGAGACCGGGCTGACCATCATGCTGCCAAAGCCGAGCTTGCTCGTGGATACGCCGGCGGCAAGTGCCAGGAGCTGGGTCATGTAGAAGACCGGCATGCCGTAGTGGCGGCCGCTGGCCTCTTCGATCTCCTTTTGCCGGATGTCGAGATTGCCGTGGCACAAGGGGCAGGCAACCATGATGCAGTCGGCGCCCCCCCGCTTGGCAGAGGCGAGGATCTCGCCGGAGAGCTTCAGGACGACGCCCGGACGGGAAAGGGTAAAGTTGGCGCCGCAGCATTCCATCCGGTGGCTCCAGGATACGGTCTCGGCTCCGGTAGCGCCGATGACCCGCTCCATGATGCTGGGGTCCTCGCAGTCGTCCAGCTCCGGTACATCGGGGGGACGGGTCAGGAGGCAGCCGTAGTAGCAGGCGACCTTGAGCCCGGAGAGCGGCTTCTGCACCGCAGCTGCGAGCCGGTCGAGGCCGAAGTCGGTGGCCAGTATCTCCAACAGGTGCTTGACCGGCTTGTCCAGGGCAAGCGGCGCATCGAGGGCATAGGCCACCTGGTGCCGCTTTTCCTCGTTTTCCGCCAGCCGGTGCTGGGTTACCTTGAGCCGGGAGAAGCAGGCGGCGCAGGCAACGGCCAGGTCACCGTCCACCTGGTTCGACAGCTCCAGGTTCTTGGCGCACAGCGACAGCGACAGCAGCTCGTCCACGTTGTGGGCCGGGGTGGCGCCGCAGCAGAGCCAGTCGGGCACTTCATGCAGCCCGATCTTCAGGGCTTTGAACAGGCCGCGGGTCGATTCGTCGTATTCCTTGGCCGAGGCGTGCAGGGAGCAGCCCGGGTAATAGGAGTAGTTGAGGATGTTTTTTGCCGGTGTCATGTTGCCTCACCCTTTCGCCGCAGCTCCTCGATCCTGCTGAAGATCCGTTCGATCTCGCCGATGTTCCGGTTCTTTTTGTGGAAGACCTTCAGTTTCCCTTTGGTGAAGAGCGACGGACCGAGCATGAAATCCTTCAGGAGCTTGCCGCTCTTCAGGTTGAAGACAGCTGCCAGGCGCATCTCGTACTGGCGGCCGTAGGTGCGGATGTTGTCGATGAAGAGCCGGTTGGCCAGCTGCACCAGACTCTCCTTGGACGGACCCTGGGCATCCCAGGAAAGCTTCCTGAGCGCATCCATGATCGCCGCCAGGTCGACTTTGTTGGGACAACGGGTGGTGCAGGTTTCGCATGAGGCGCAATACCAGATGGAACGGCCCGCCAGCACCCGCTCGAACTGCCCCAGCTGCAGCAGCCGGACGATACGGTTGGGGGGGTGTTCCATGAAGGAACGCATGGGGCAGCCGGCCGAGCATTTGCCGCACTGGAAACAGCGCCGCACCGAACTGCCCGAGAGCTGTTCCACCTTCTTCACAAAGCCGAGATTCATGGTTTCGGCCGAGAGGGTCATCTTGGAATGCTTCATAGTGACTCCTTTTCCACATCTGTGTGAAAAGAGGGGGATTTTCGGAAAACCCGATACCGCATCACAGGGGAAGGGGAAGAGCGGAAAGCTTGGCGAGGTTTTTTAGTCGCGCTAAACTATTAAAAGAGAATAACGTTGTATCTCGTTCATATCGGCTAAAGTTTTTACTATCAATAAAAAATCGATACCATATGCCACACGCCTTTGTCAAACAATAAGTTGCACGGTATACACAACTCTAGAACGGGCGACCTGCAGCATCCAGCACTATACTCCAATCCCGGAATGTCTGCAACCGGCATTGAGGCCTTTTTGCGAACAATTACGGGATTCCCGGCGCCATTCTTGATCGCGGACATGCAGTATCGGGCAAACGCTTTGACAGCCCGTATAAAACAGGGTACAACTTGAATCGTTCACGCAGGTCATCCTATCCGGACGGGGAGCCCCATCAGCGAGCTGTCACGATTATACCGCTATGCAGGCGAGAACCGGCGGAGCTACCTCCTCGGCGCTCTCTTCCTGGCAGGGACCAACGGATTCGCCCTCCTGATCCCCTGGCTCCTGAAGCTGGCCATCGAAAGCCTGCAGGCACCCGGAAAGGCCGCCCATTCGCCCTCCTGGTACGGCGGAATGATCATCGGTGCCGCCCTTCTGCACGGTTTCATCCGCATCTTCTCCCGCACCACCCTGCTCCATGCGGCCCGACGCATCGAATACCGGATCAGGGACGACCTCTACGCCAAGCTCCTTTCCCTTGATCAGCCCTTTTTCACCGGCGGACGGACCGGCGACCTGATGTCCCGCTTCACCAACGACCTGACCAACGTCAGGATGCTGGTCGGTTTCGGGGTGCTGAACATCATCAACACCGCTATTCTCTACGTGGCTGCCCTTTCCCTGCTGATCAGCATCAGCCCTTCCCTGACGCTCTATGCCGTCCTCCCCTTCCCTGCCATGATCTTCGTGGTGAAGCGCCTGAGCGCCTCCATGTTCCGCCGCTCCAAGCGGGCACAGGAAGAGCTGGCCCGCCTCACCAGCGCCGTGGAGGAGAATGTCTCCGCGGCAGCCGTGATCAAGGCCTACTGCCGGGAAGAGGCGGCCATCTCCTCCTTCCGGGAAACGAGCGGGCGCTACATGGAGAGCAACATGCGGATCGCCCAACTGCGCGGGTTCATGATCCCGGTCATGGCAGCTACCGGCGCGCTCGGGACCCTCATCGTCCTTCTGGTCGGCGGCGAGCGGGTGGTCGGCGGCACCCTCACCCTGGGTGATTTCGTCGCCTTCAACGGCTATCTCGCCATGCTGATCTGGCCGACTATCGTCTTCGGCTGGATCCTCAACCTGGCCCAGCGCGGCGCCGCCTCCATGTCCCGCTTGAACGGCATCCTGGCCGCAGAGCCGGTGGTGACCGAACCGGAGCGGGCAATTCCCGTGCAGGCCCTCCGCGGCGAGATCACCTTACGCAACCTCACCTTTTCCTACGGCAACGAACCGCTCCTGACCGGAATCGGGCTGCAGATCCCGGCCGGCTCGCGGCTCGGCATTGTCGGGCCGATCGGCTCCGGCAATCGACCCTGGTGAAGCTCATCGCCCGGCTCTACCCCGTTGCCGACGGCATGCTGTTCATCGACGGCATCGACATCAACACCCTCCCCCTTGCCGGCCTGCGTAGCGCCATCGGCTATGTCCCCCAGGAGAGCTTCCTCTTCTCCCGCACCATCCGCGACAATATCGCCTTCAGCAGCACAGGCGCCACCCAGGAGGAGATCGAGGCGGCAGCAGGGCTGGCCAGCCTGTCGGGCGACGTCTCCCGGTTTCCCGGCGGCTATGACACCATGGTCGGCGAGCGGGGGATCACCCTCTCCGGGGGGCAGAAGCAGCGAACCGCCATTGCCAGGGCAATCCTCAACGACCCGGCCATCCTGATCCTGGACGACCCGCTGTCGGCAGTGGACGCACGCACCGAAGAGGAGATCCTCACCGGCCTTTCCGGCTACTACGGCCAGCGGACGGTCATCATCGTCTCCCACCGTCTCTCGGCCCTGCGCGACTGCGACCGGATCATCGTCCTGGAGCAGGGCCGGATCGCCGAACAGGGGAGCCACGTCGAGCTCCTGGGGCTCAATGGCCGCT
This sequence comes from Geobacter sp., assembly GCA_016223015.1. Classification (GTDB taxonomy): domain Bacteria; phylum Desulfobacterota; class Desulfuromonadia; order Geobacterales; family DSM-12255; genus Geoanaerobacter. Next base: position 8,074 of record JACRPV010000263.1, read on the forward strand.
ACGCCGCGATCCACCGCGAACAGCAGCTCCGCCAGGAAATCGAAGGATACTGAATGCACCACGGCGGGATCTACGAAGACGAAATAGTCGGCAAGGCCTATGACCGTGCGCTGATGGCGCGCTTCTTCCGCTACCTGGCGCCCTATCGCCTGCTGGTTGCGGCAGCGCTCACCGTGTTGCCGCTGACCATCGTCGCCAAGCTGGCCCAGCCCTACCTGATCAAGCTGGCCATCGACAATCACATCATGACCGGCCAACTGGCCGGCCTGCCCAGGCTGGCAGCGCTCTTCCTGCTGCTCATAATGGCCGAATCCATTCTCTCTTTCCTGGAGGTCTGGCTTCTCCAGTACCTGGGGCAGCGGCTGATGCAGGACATCCGCATCGAGCTCTTTTCACACGTACAGCGGCTTTCGCCCGCCTTTTTCGACAGGACCCCCACCGGCAGCCTGGTGACGAGGCTGACCAGCGACGTTGAGGTGTTGGGGGAGATGTTTGCCGCAGGCATCATCACCGTGGTGGGGGACCTGCTCCTCCTGGTAGGGATCGTCGCGGTGATGCTCTGGATGAATCTTCAGCTCTCCCTGGTCACCTTTTCTGTACTACCGTTTTTGATCTGGATCGCCTTCACCTTCCGCCGCCGGATGCGGGCAGCGTTCCGGCAGGTCAGGGCCAGGCTCGCCAGCCTCAACACCTTTCTCAACGAGAGCATCTCCGGCATGGCGCTGATCCAGCTCTCCAACCGTCAGGCAGCAGAGCACGAGGAGTTCCGCCGCCTGAACGCCTCCTACCGGGATGCCAACCTGCCGGTGATCACCTGGGATGCTGCCCTCTATGCCGGGGTCGAGGCGCTCTCTTCCGTTGCGGTCGGGCTTCTCATCTGGTACGGCGGCAGCGAGATCCTCGGCGGCACCCTCACCTTCGGCGCCCTGGTCGCCTTTATCCAGTACATCGAAAAGTTTTTCTCGCCGATCCGCGACCTGTCGGCCAAGTATTCGGTGATGCAGGGTGCCATGGCCGCCCTGGAGCGGCTGTTCAACCTCCTGGACACCCGCGATACCCTCCCCGAGCCGGACGAGGCACACCGCACCATCCCGCCCCGACCGGCGGCCGTCATCGATTTCCGGGACGTCTGGTTTGCCTACCTGGGGGACGACCATGTACTGAAGGGTTTCAACCTGACCCTGCGGCGAGGCGAGAAGGTGGCGCTGGTCGGCGAGACCGGGGGGGGGAAGACGACTGTGACCCGCCTCCTCTCCCGGCTCTACGACGTGAATCGCGGCGGGATAACCCTGGACGGCATCGATCTGCGGAACATCCCGCTCACCGAACTGCGGCGCAGGACCGGCGTGGTGCTCCAGGACCCCTACCTGTTCACCGGCACCGTCGAGGAGAACATCTGCCTGGGCGACGAGGCCGCGCGCCAGCGCGTCCGTCAGGCTGCTGCGGCCGTGGGTGCCGACCGGATAATCGACCGGCTCCCCCATGGCTACCAGGAAGAGGTCAGGGAGCGGGGTGCAAACCTGTCGGCCGGCGAACGGCAGCTGATCTCATTTGCCAGGGCCGTTGCCTTCGATCCCGAGGTGCTGGTCCTGGATGAGGCGACCGCCAGCGTCGACACGGCCAGCGAGCGGCTGATCCAGGAAGGGCTCAAGGGGCTGATGGCGGGCCGCACCACTCTGGTCGTTGCGCACCGGCTCTCCACCATCCGCGATGCCGATCGGATCGTGGTGATTCACCGGGGTGAAAAGGTGGAGGAAGGGACCCACGACCGCCTGATGGCGGACCGGGGCATCTACTACCGGCTATACCAGCTGCAATTCAAGGACTGACGCTCCATTGCACACACCTTCTTGACCTGCGGCATAGAGACGGGTATTCTGTTTCCCATGTTTTCATGAGAATAGCGCGGCACGCAGCCAGATCCATGCGCTGCACGGGCGGGCACCCACGGCAACCTCGACCGCGGCCTGGTATCACTGCAGATCTACCGACCGTCTCAGGATAGGAACGCATGAACGGCATATCCAGCGCCAATGCATCACCTCAGTTGTTAGACGCCTGCAGGGTGCTGTTCCCCGACGCCCTTATCCAGCCGGTCTTTCTTGACCAGCTGCATGCCCAGCAGCTGAAAAGCACCTATCGTTCACTTGCCAAGGAATATCACCCCGACTCCTGCGTCGGCCTGCCCGATACCACGCGACAGGCCGACCAGTTCCGCCGGGTGACGTCCGCCTACGAGCTGCTGACCGGCTACATACGGAAGCGTGACTCCCTTTCCCTGCAGCAGGCCTTCTGGTCCAAGGCGAGGCACCCCGCACCAGCTTCGCCGTTCCAGAGACCCCATGTGCATGGTACTTCCAGGCCGTTCAGACCGCGCTACTCCTCAGGCAAGCCGGCCCGCAACCCCGAAGAGCAGTACTACGACGGACCTCTTCCCACCTTCCCCCTGAAGATCGGGCTCTATCTCTACTACCGGTCAGCCGTTTCCTATCAGGCCGTGGTCAAGGCCATCATCTGGCAGCGCGACATGCGCCCCCCCTTTGGCGAGCTGGCTGCCGCCTGGGGGTGGCTCGATCCCTATTTCGTCTCGGTCATCCGCTCCGCAACGGAGATCCCCGGCACCTTTGGCGAGCGGGCCGTCAAGCTCGGGCTGCTCAGCGACGCCCAGGTCAGGGTTATCCTGACCCACCAGAAGATGCTGCAGCTCCCCGTCGGCAGGTATTTCGTCGACCGCGGACTGCTCAGGGAATACGAGCTGCGGGCCTATCTCCACGAACAGAACCTGCACAACCGCGCCGTTGCTCGCACCGAACCGCACACCGAAAACCGGGAGTGATTCTGCCGCCCGGCTACCGGTATCTTCCCCGAACACGACCGTATCTCGCTAATAGCTGACTATCACCTCATACCCTTCCTTCTTGTACGACTCGACGCAGGTTTTCATCTGCGCGGCTGAACCGGTGTCGATCCCGGTTTCTCCCGGACATTCCACGGTCTTGTTGGTGACGGGATGGCGGAGCAGGACAAAGCTCCTGGTGCTGGCGCACCCCGCACTGCCCGCAACGACCGTTGCCAGACAGAACATCAGTATGTAGCGCATGGCCAGACTCCTTTCTCTCCATTTACAGAAACCATACCTCCCTTTTACCCCCGCGTCCATCTTGCCGCCGTAGCGAGCCGACATTACTCAGAAAGTGGATTCGTGCATACCGCGATTTTCTTCCTTGACCCGTCTACAGCTTCACACTTTACCCTTGATTTTGTCACGGCCATGACGCACACACTAATCATGCAGCGAAAGGAGCACGACGATGAAACAGGCAGTCACAGTAGAAGAGTGGGTGGCGCGTTTCCGGGCAATCGGCCTGGATGATGCCGCCATGGAGCGCTGGCACAGGCTGTTCGAGCAGGAAAATCCAAATGGGCACCAGAGTTTTCTCGAATGGCTGGGGCTTCCCGCAGGTCGGATAGCCGAGATCCGCACCAAATCCGCCTGACGTAACAGCAGCCTCCGGCGCTCTGCCGGAGGCTGCTCCAGTCAGTCATCAGGAGGGGCCATGTTCCGTATCACCGAGCTTGCCCGTCAATTCGGGTTATCGCGCAGCACACTTCTGTATTACGATCATATCGGGCTGCTCCGGCCTTCCATGCGGAGCGACGCGAACTATCGCTGCTATTCGACAGTCGATCGCGAGCGGCTGGCGACCATCTGCTCCCTGAAACAGGCCGGACTGGATATTGAAGGCATCCGGACAATCCTGGACGTTGCCGGCGACGACACGACCTCTGTGCTGCAACGCCGGTTGTACCAGATCGGGGCGGAGATCAATGCCCTGCAGGCAAAGCAGAGGATGCTGGCAAGGATGCTCAGGCTCAAGGAGGAAGGTGGTCCGAAGCCTTCCGTGGACAAGGAGATGTTCGTCGAGTTACTGCGCGCCGCCGGCATGGACGACGATGCCATGAATCAGCTGCACGTGGAGTTCGAACGTCGAGCTCCCGAAGCGCATCACCATTTTCTGCTGTCACTCGGCATTCCCGAAAAGGAGGCGCTCATGATCCGCGAGTTCTCCGCCGCAGGTGGCAGCAGATAATTCCGACAGCACCATGAACGGCATCGTCTCGATCATGGTTTCATTGCCGCAACGGCACTGCACATAAATTGATCAGCAAAAAAGGGAACGAATAATCGCTACAGGTGGGAGAGTTAAACTGCACAGTTTTTATGCAAAAAAGGGACGCTCAAAATATGCGTAGAATCGGTTTTTCCCGGCTGGCCAATACCATGACCTCGACAGTGGACCAAAACGGCTCTGAGAGCCGCTGAAGGCGTTTCACAAGATTTTCGTGTTTTCGGCAGCAATCGTTGCCATATCCACCTCGCGACCGAGGATAATCAGGGTCCGTTCGTCGCCACTCACCGGCAGACGCAATTCATGCACATCCTTTACCACCACCCCAAGCGTCGAAATCGTCTCGTGTGCCAACTCGATCTCTTCCCTTCCTTGTCTCCCCTTCATGGCAATCATTATCCCATTGTCGGCAAGAAGGGGAAGGCCGAGCCGGAGCAGTGTCTCCACATCGGCAACGGCACGGGCGACCACGACGGAAAATTGCCGGGGCATGGTCTGCGCCAGCGCTTCTGCCCGGCCATGGACCGCCGAGAAACGGTCGAATCCGAGCAGCCGGGCCACATGGCGCTGGAAGAGGATCTTCTTCTGCACGCCGTCCGCCGAGACAATCTCCAGGTCGGGGCGGGCGATCTTCAGGGGGATGCAGGGGAAGCCGCCGCCGGAGCCGATGTCCAGCAGGTGTGCCCCGTGCGGCAGCAATGTGGCAATGGTGAGGGAATCGATAAAATGGCGGGTCACGATGTCGCGGATACTCTTCAGCGCCGTCAGGTTGACCTTGGCGTTCCAGCGCCGAAGCTCTCCCGCCAGCAGGGCGAAGCGATCCAGACAGGTATCGTCCAGGTCGATGCCGAGCTGGAAGGCACCGTCACGGAGCAGTTCTCGTTCCGCCGCGTTCACCGGCTGCTCCGCGCCTTGAGGGAGATCGAGAGGATGGCAATGGCGGCAGGCGTTATGCCGGGAATCCGTGACGCCTGGCCAAGGGTGTCGGGTTGAAACTTTGCCAGCTTTTCCCGCACTTCGGTCGAAAGACCGGCAAGCGTTGCGTAGTCGAAGCCGGTCGGGATCCTGACCCCTTCGAGCACCCGGCTTTTGGCCACCTGCTCCAGCTGCCGGTCGATATACCCCTGGTATTTTACCTGGATCTCGATCTGCTCCCAGATTCGGGCATCAGCCTCACCAATGGTCGGGTCGAGCCGGATCAGGTCACGCCAGCCGACGTCCGGACGGCGCAGGAGTTGATCCAGGCTCATGGCGTTCTGCAGGCCGACCAGGCCGTACTCTTCCATGAAATCGGGTTCCATGGCCGATGGAGCGATCCGGGTCTGGCGGATTCGTGCCAGCTGCTCATCTATCTGCGCCAGCTTCGCAGCAAAGCGACCGTATTCCTCCTCGGGCACCAACCCGACCTCGTGGCCGATCCGGCGCAGACGCTGGTCGGCATTGTCCTCGCGCAGCAGCAGCCGGTATTCGGCCCGGGAGGTGAACATCCGGTAGGGCTCCCGCGTTCCGAGCGTCACCAGGTCGTCGATCATGACCCCGATGTAGGCCTCGTCCCGGCCAAGGACCAGCAACTCCTTCCCCTTGACCCTGAGCACGGCGTTGATCCCGGCAACAAGCCCCTGCCCTGCCGCCTCCTCGTACCCCGAGGTCCCGTTGATCTGGCCGGCATGGAAAAGGTTCTGCACAACCTTGGTTTCCAGCGTGGCATGCAGCTGGATCGGGTCGACATAGTCGTATTCGATGGCATAGGCGGGCCGCATGATCTCCACCCGCTCCATCCCGACGATGCTGCGATAGAACGCCCATTGGATGTCGATGGGAAGCGACGTGGAGAGCCCCGACGGATAGTATTCCACGGTATCGGCCCCTTCGGGCTCGATGAAACTCTGGTGCCGGTCCTTGTCCGGAAAACGAACCACCTTGTCCTCGATGGATGGGCAGTAGCGCGGGCCGATCCCCTCGATGATCCCGGCATAGAGGGGGGAGCGGTCGAGTCCGGAACGGATGATCTCGTGGCTCCGCTCGTTGGTGTAGGCGATGTAACAGGGGACCTGTGGACGGTCGATCCGTTCGGTGGAGAAAGAAAAGGGAACGGGCGGATCGTCGCCGGGCTGCGCCTCCAGCCGGCTGAAATCGATGGTCTTGCCGTCGAGCCGGGCAGGTGTCCCGGTTTTCAGGCGCCCCACATTGAACCCCAGCTCGCGCAGATGGTCGGAGAGCCCCATGGAGGGGATATCCCCGGCCCTGCCGCCCGGATAATGCACAAGTCCGATGTGGATCAGTCCGCGCATGAAGGTGCCGGTGGTGAGGATCACCGTCCTGCCGCAAAACCTGACCCCGCCCCTGGTATCCACCCCCAGGACCCTGCCTTCTTCCACGTGCAGCGCCGTCACCTCGGCCTGCTTCAGATCCAGGTGTTCCTGGTGTTCCAGGATGCGCTTCATCCGGAGGCGATACTGCTGCTTGTCGGCCTGGGCCCTTGATGCACGAACCGCAGGCCCCTTCCTGGTATTGAGGATGTGGAACTGGATGCCGGTGGCATCGATATTCTTTCCCATCTCGCCACCGAGGGCATCGATCTCCTTGACCAGGTGCCCCTTGGCCAGACCGCCGATGGCAGGGTTGCACGACATCAGGGCAACGGCATCGAGATTTATGGTGAGGAGCAGGGTCGCACACCCCATCCTGCTTGCGGCCAGGGCAGCCTCGCATCCCGCATGCCCGGCACCCACCACGATGACATCATACTGCCTGTCGTAGACGATCATTCCCATGTCCTGTTTTTCCGTTCCACACATCGTACGACGATGATACTGTATCCCAGGGGTAACGCCGCTCCCCATGGGGCCTTACACACTTTGTTCCACGTGGAACATGCTGTTATTTACCGACACAAAACTGGCTGAAAACCAGATCGAGCACTTCGTCAGGGGTGGTCTCGCCGGTCACCTCGCCAAGGGCGGAGAGCGCCTCGCGCAAATCAACGGCCACGATCTCGGGGGGCAGACCGGCAGCCAGGCTCTCGCCGAATTGTACCAGCGCAGACTGGCATTTGACAAGGGCATCCCGGTGACGGGCGCGCGACAGCGCGACGAATTCGCGGCTGTCCACGGCCCGGCCATGGAGGAATTCCCGACATACCGCTTCCTTCAAATGTTCGATTCCCGCACCGGTCTTGGTCGAGATGACCAGTGGAGAGACTTCAGACAATCCGGTTGGCAGTTCCATCATCTCCGTTAGATCGGACTTGTTCTTGACGAGAAGGAAGCGACGCCCCGTCAGGGCAGTGCAGATCAGCTCGTCGTCACTGTCGTAGGGACGGGAACCGTCGACCAGGAAGAGAACCAGATCGGCACGGGGGATCGCCTCCATGGTGCGACGCACCCCTTCCTGTTCGACCTCGTCGCCGGTTTCGCGGACACCTGCCGTGTCGATAAGGGTGACAGGCAGTCCGCCGATGTTGACTACTTCCTGAATCATGTCGCGGGTCGTGCCCGGAATGGCGGTGACGATGGCACGCTTCTCCCTGAGGAGGGTGTTGAGGAGACTCGATTTCCCGGCATTGGGCTTGCCGGCAATCAGCACCGATACCCCGTCGCGCAACACGCGCCCTTCATCATAACTCCCCAGCAACTGGGCAATGATCAGTTGCGCAGCTGAACACCGAGAATCGAGCTGCTCCCGGTGGAAACCACCGATCTCGTCTTCAGGAAAATCGACATAAGCCTCCAGAAGGGCAAGGACATGCACCAGATGCTGACGCGCCTCGGCAATGAGCCGGGAGAGCCTCCCCTCCCGCTGATGCTGGGCGAGCGCCAGTGCAGCATCGGTCTTGCCACGGATAACGTCGATCACCGACTCGGCCTGGAGCAGGTCGATACGGCCATTGAGAAATGCGCGCCGGGTGAATTCCCCCGGCGCAGCAAGACGCGCCCCCTGATTAAGGATCAGCGCCAGGATCTGCTGCACCAGCAGATAGCCGCCATGACAGTGCAGCTCCACCACATCTTCGCGGGTAAAGGAACGGGGCGCCCGCATGAAGACCATCAGCCCCTCATCCAACGGCGACAGGGAAGCAGGGTCGACTATCTCCCCATAATAAAAACGGTGGCTCAGAAGGCCACCGCTGTTCGTGCGCAGGAAGATCCGCTCGGCTATTCTCCGTGCGTCCGGTCCACTTATCCGGAGGATGCCGATCCCCCCCTCGCCCAGGGGGGTACTGATAGCGGCAATCGTGTCGGCGATGTACATCGCGGGCCTATGCCTCCTTGAGAGACTTGTTTATATACGCCTGCTGGGCAATGGTCAGTATGTTGTTGACCAGCCAGTAGAGTACCAGTCCCGACGGGAAGCTCAGGAACATGAAGGTGAAGACCGCCGGCAGCATGAGCATCATCTTCTCCTGCATCGGGTCCATGTTGGTGGGAGTCATCTTCTGCTGAATGAACATGGAGGCCCCCATAAGGATCGGGGTCACATAGTAGGGGTCCTTGGCGGAGAGATCCTGGATCCAGAAGTAGAACGGAGCATGACGCAGCTCGATGGAGAACATGAGCGCCTTGTAGAGGGCAAAGAAGACCGGAATCTGGACGACCATCGGCAGACAGCCCCCCAGGGGGTTCACCTTGTGCTCGCGATAGAGCTCCATGACCGCACGGTTCATGGCATCCCGATCGTTCTTGAACTTCTCTTTCAGGGCCTGCATCTTCGGCTGCAGCTTCTGCATCTCCTTCATCGACTTGTAACTCTTGTGAGTGAGCGGATAGAAGAAGATCTTCAGGATCACCGTAATGATGATGATGGCCAGACCGTAGTTATGGGTAAAGGAGTAGAAGAACTTGAGAGCAAACAGCAACGGCTTGGCGAGTACAGAGAACCAGCCGAAATCGATGACCTCTTCCAGTCGGCTCCCCTGCCCTTTGAGGATTTCCAGATCCTTTGGCCCGAAATAGAGCCGGCATGGTACGGTCGCTGTCTGGCCTGGAGCAATGGTCAACCGCTGGGATGAAACGATATTTTCGGCAACGCCGGCACCAGCCTGGGTTACCTGTGCGCTCGCCAGACTGGCATCCTTGGCAATAATACAATTAAGGAAATACTTGTCGGCAAATCCGGTCCAGACGAGTTGCTTGTCGTAGGTCTTCGCGCCCTTGGCCAGATCGGCGATAGAGAGAGATACTACCTTATCGTCGCTCAGGGTTACCGGTCCATGAACTTCGTATCGGCCCGTCTTGCTACCGGCCGCAACCTTGTTTGCCAGGATCAGCCGCAGCACGCCATTGACCGGTGCCGTTCCCGCATTGGCCAGCTGCTGGTTCAGATCGATACCGTAGCCGTTGCCGGTTACCGTGTAGATCTTGCGGAATGTCACTCCCTGTGCTGAGGTCCAGACGAATTCGATATCCTTCTTATCTGTGCCGGAAACGGCCACATTACCGGAGGTAGTGGTAAAGGTGGCGTTCGGGTCGATGGGAAATCCGTCGGCAGAGCTGGTAAGTGTCAGGGGGCTGGAACCGTTAACGAGGGCAATCTCCGGGCTTCCCTTCGCAGTGTCTTCGCGGTACTTCTTCAACACAAACTGCTTCAGGCTCGCCCCGCGTGTGGTGAACACCGCCTTGTACAGATCGGTTTCGACCGTAACCTCACGCTCCGGCGCCTGGGAAGTCGGCAGAGCGGCAGGGAGCGGAGCCGTGATCGTTGCAGCCGTACCAGCAGCAGGCTGTCGCGCAGAACTGATGCCTTGTTGGGCAACCTGGAGCTTTGCGGTCTTGGATGAAGGCTGGGGGAAAAAATATGAAAAACCGTACATAACGGCAATGGAGAGGACTACGGCGATGAGAACTCTCTTTTCCATGAACTACCTCGCTGGTCTATTGAACGGGGTCGAAACCGCCGGGATGAAAAGGATGGCATTTGGCGATTCTTCGTACGGAACACCAGGCGCCCCGGAGCAATCCGTGCTTTTGTATCGCTTCTATGGCATAGTGGGAACAGGAAGGATAAAATCTACAGGTAGGCCCCTTCAGGGGGGACAGGTACCGTTGATACAGACCGATGAGGTAAATAACGATCCTGTTAGCCATGATGTGCCTGAAGCTTCAGCAGGGCGCGTTGCAGGTCCCTGCAGACGCCCGCAAAATCGAGACGCGCAGCACTGGAACGAGCAATGAGCGAATAGTCGGCCTGCTGAAACCATTCCTTATGAAGACGGCTGCACTCGCGAACCAAGCGCTTGATACGGTTCCTGACTACGGCTCCACCGACTTTTTTACTGGCGGTTATGCCAATACGCACCGCACCGCCGGGGCAGTCACGTCTGATGACGATGAAATGGCTTGCCGTAACCCGCTGCCCCTGCTGATTTACGGAGAGGTAATCCCGACGTTTACGGAGACGGAGCGACTTTGGAAACGAGTTGGGATGCTCTGGTCGGGACAATTACTTGGATGCAATGGTTACAGATAGTTTTTTGCGCCCTTTGGCACGACGACGCTTGATCACCAGCCTGCCGTTCTTGGTCGACATGCGGACAAGGAAGCCGTGAGTGCGCTTGCGGGATGTATTGCTCGGCTGAAAGGTCCGTTTCATAAACTAACTCCTTATGCGTTCTTCATACTTAGCGGAAATGTGTTATATACATGCTGATACCACATCAAGTCAACTGCTATTTCATTCCCTGAAAAAAAATTAGCCTTGCAAATGAGAGGTACCTCTGGTAGTCTTCAAAATCCCAAAATAGGCATCGATAAACAGAGAAACACCTGCATAAGCTCTCAATTTACAAACATAAATATATTATCAACAGGTGTTGATAAACCTGTGTATAAATCGACTGTTAAGTGGCACCTCCGTCACCTGCAGTAGATAATTGATATGTTCCCCTGTTCCGCTCATTTGCTGCCTGTGATCTACAGGTAGTGCAGCCTGCACATAATACTGGGTAGTTGTGATTGTCCTATGGAAAAGATCTGGCAAGAGGTACAGTCGAATATTGAAAAAGTGCTGACTCCCCAGACCTTTAATGCCTGGATCAAGCCGATCAGGTATCAGACCCTCCAGGGGTCCTCGCTCGTCCTCGAAGTGCCTGACTCCTTTTCCCGCGAATATATCAAAGACAAATACTCCATCATGATCAACGAGGCGCTTGCTGCCCTTACCAACCAGAACTATACCCTTGAATTTGCCATCCAGGAACGGAAGGAAACGCTCGACGATACGGTGGCAGCACCGTCCGCCATTCCGCTTACTCCGAAGAATACGCCGAAAGAGCCGGAAAAGGTCAATGAGTTCCAGACCTTTCTCAATCCGAAATATACCTTTGATAAATTCGTCTGCGGCAGTGGCAACCAGTTCGCCCATGCCGCTGCCCATGCCGTGGCCAACAACCCTGCTACCAACTACAATCCGCTTTTCATCTATGGCGGCGTCGGCCTCGGCAAGACGCACCTTCTCATTGCCATAGGCAACCATATCCTGGCACACAACAACGATGCCCGCATCTGTTACTATACGTCGGAAAAATTCATGAACGAGATGATAAATTCTCTCCGACATAAGAAAATGGATGAATTCCGTAACAAATTCAGAAAAGCCGATGTCCTGCTCATCGACGATATCCAGTTCATGGCGGGCAAGCAGGCGACCCAGGAAGAGTTTTTTCACACCTTTAATTCACTCTACGAATCGCACAAACAGATTGTGCTCACCTCGGACAAATACCCAAAGGATATCCCGGATCTGGAGGAACGTCTCCGGTCCCGTTTTGAATGGGGTCTCATTGCCGATATCCAGCCGCCTGACATAGAAACGAAATCGGCGATCCTCAAGAAAAAGGCAGAATGCGACAATATTGACCTGCCTGATGATGTGGCTCTTTTCCTGGCATCAAGTTCGGCGAGCAACGTCAGGGAACTTGAAGGGATGCTCGTTCGTCTCGGTGCCTATTCAAGCCTCACCAGCAGCAAGGTCACCCTTACGATGGCCAAAGAGGTTCTGAAGGATATCATTGTCGACAAATCAAAGGATATATCCATAGAGGCCATTCAGAAGGCTGTTGCAGATCATTTTCAATTAAAGGTTGCAGAACTCAAATCGGACAAACGACTCAAGACCCTGGTACTGCCTCGCCAGATAGCCATCTATCTCTGCCGGGATCTCACCAAGGCCTCATTTCCCGAGATAGGCGACAGATTCGGCGGCAAGGATCATTCGACTGTGATCTATTCGGTGAAAAAGATCGACAAGGTGCTCACCCATGATGCCGAGCTGAAGAGCACCATAGAAACCATCAGACGAAACTTGTTGAATTGAGCCTTACAATCTGTTGATAACTCAGGCGCGCTGTGGACAGATTTTTGCGGGTGTTGAAACAAAGCTGAAATAGACCTTCTGATCAACAGCAGGTTCTTTGCAATAAATCTAATAATATCAGTGAATTGACGGGTAGTTCAACATTTCCACAAGGCTTACTACTACTACTGCCTTTAAATTATTTAAAACTATTATTATCAGTCTATGTATTGATCACGTTTCACAGGGGGGACCATGGAATTCAAGATTCTCAAAGAACCTTTCTTACGCGCACTGCAAAAGGTCCAGGGCATCGTGGAAAAAAAGAACACCATGCCGATCCTTTCCAATGTCCTGCTCGAAGCCGTTGACGACAGGATCTGTATCCTGGCAACCGACCTGGAAGTAGGTATCAAGACCTCCCATCCGGCAAAGGTGATTCAGGAAGGAAAAATAACCGTCTCTGCCAAGAAGCTCTATGAGATCATCAAAGAACTTTCAGATGAGGAGATTACCTTTCTTACCCGTGAGAACGACTGGGTGGAGCTGCGAAGCGGCAAGGCGCAATTCAACATTGTCGGGCTCTCTCCGGAGGAGTTTCCCTATTTCCCGCGTGTCAGCGATGAGAATCTGATCAGGATCAACGGCGGCCTGTTGAACGACATGATCGAAAAAACTGCCTATGCCATCTGTCATGACGAGACCAAGTACAATCTCAATGGCATTTTCGTGCGAGCCGTGGAGGAAGAAGGACGAAAACTGCTCCGGATGGTGGCAACCGACGGCCATCGCCTTGCCATAGTTGAACGGGAGTTCAGCGGCTCGGTCTGTCCCGAATTGAGTGCCGGCATCATCTTCCCCAAGAAAGGGATCTTCGAGCTGAAGAAGATTACCGAGGATGCAGATGAGGACATCCTGATGACCTTTCTCGACAACAGTGCAGTTGTCAAGAAAGGTGATACCATCGTAGTGATGCGTCTGGTTGACGGCGATTTCCCCGATTACACACGGGTTGTTCCTGTTGGCAACGATCTGGAGATCAAGATTGACAGAGAGATATTCCTCAGGGCCTTGAAACGTATCGCCATTCTCTCCAGCGAAAAATTCAAGGGGGTCAAGTTCAACATTGCACCGCAGCTTCTTGAGATTTCATCCAGCAATCCCGAGGTTGGAGAAGCCAAAGAGGAGCTGGAGATAGAATATTCCGGCGATCCGCTGGTAACACGCTTCAATGCACGCTATATCATCGATGTCCTGTCGGTGCTGCAGGAAGATCAGATCAAACTGATGCTGAAGAGCGAGATGGCGCCGGCGATCGTCAAGCCCGCGGTGGAACAGGGCTTCCTGTCGGTAATCATGCCGATGCGCCTGTAAATGGATATGGCACGTAACAGCAAGCTTCTGAAGGCCGATCGAGCAGAGCGGCCTTTTTCATGACTACCAGCGGACCATGATTCTCACGAAAATTTCGGTCCAGTCATTTCGCAACCTGGATGCCACGACCCTCGAATTCTGCAAGGGTTTCAACATCCTGTACGGAGATAATGCCCAAGGGAAGACGAATCTCCTGGAATCTATCTTTCTGCTCGGTACACTGAAGTCGTTCAGACATGCCAGAAACAGCGATCTGATAGCCTGGGACACCCCCTTTTCCCTGATCCGGGGTGCTGTCACGGATGATCTGACCAGGCATGAGCTGGCACTGCTCCTGGAAAAAGGGAGCAAGAAGGTCAGGATCGATCAGAAAACGGTCACCAGGGTGGCTGAATTCTTCGGCATACTTACGGTTGTTCTCTTTGCTCCCGAAGAGCTGTTGATGGTCAGGGGAGCTCCTGAATCGCGGCGACGCTATCTCGACCGGGCCATATTCGCCGGGGATCTCCATTACCTGACCCAGCACCATGAATATTCGCGGATATTGAAGCAGCGCAACTCGCTCTTGCGCAGCGGCGATTCATCCGCCCTTGAGCCGTGGAACGAACAGCTTGCCATGGCAGGCGGCCGCCTGGCAGCACAACGGGTCGATTACCTGACGCGGATCGGCGATCTGCTATCGTCCCTGTACCGGGAGATAACCGGTACGACGGACAGGGCAGCCATTGCCTACCGGAGTTCCCAGGTAAGCTACTCGGCCGATGAAACGGACAACAGCGCCAGGATTCTGGCTGCACTGGCCGGCGTGAAAAACCAGGAACGGCTGCAGCAGACCACTCTCCTTGGCCCGCACCGCGATGACCTTGCCTTTACCCTGAACGGCAAGCCGTTGCGCCATGCAGCATCCCAGGGTCAGCAGCGCTGCTACGTGCTGGCCCTCAAGATGGCGGAGATCGAATATCTTCGAAAGCTTAACGGCCATCCGCCCGTGCTGTTGCTTGACGACATGACCAGCGAACTGGACCGGCAGCGAACGGCCAACCTGGTCAGGTTCCTGACCCAGCGCGGGATGCAGGTCTTTATCACCACGACCAGCCTGGATCAGGTCGGGTTGTTTGCAGAACATGAGACATTGCGCACGTTTCACGTGAAACAGGGGAGCGTGCAAAGACAGGAGTTGCAATGACAGATACGAACGTCAACGATTACGGTGCCGATAAGATCAAGGTTCTTGAGGGGCTGTCTGCGGTTCGCAAGCGGCCGGCGATGTATATCGGTTCCACCTCGGCCCAGGGACTGCACCATCTGGTCTACGAAGTCGTCGATAACTCCATCGACGAAGCCCTTGCCGGGCACTGCGACGCGGTGAGTGTGACCATCCACGTGGATGGTTCGGTGACCGTAGTGGACAACGGCCGCGGCATTCCCACCGATATCCATCCCACCGAGGGGAAGTCGGCTGCGGAGGTTGTCATGACCGTGCTGCATGCAGGGGGCAAGTTCGACAACACCTCCTACAAGGTTTCCGGTGGTTTGCACGGCGTTGGCATCTCGGTGGTGAACGCACTCTCCCGGCGGCTGGAGCTGGAGATCCGCCGCAACGGCAGGCTCTTCCGCCAGTCCTACCGGCGCGGCGAACCGCTGGCCCCCCTGGAGGATGCGGGTGAAACCAAGAAACGGGGCACCAAGATCACCTTCTTCCCCGACGAGGAGATCTTCGAAACCACGGAATTCTCCTTCGACGTCCTGTCCCAGCGCCTGCGGGAGCTGGCATTCCTCAATGCCGGGGTAAAGATCAAGATCACCGACGAACGGGTGGCGGACAAGAGCCACGAGTTCTTTTACGAAGGGGGGATCATCTCCTTTGTCGAATACCTGAACAGGAACAAGACTTCGCTTCATCCCAAACCGATCTACTTCCGGGGCGAAAAAGGGGGGGTCGACATGGAGATAGCGCTCCAGTATAACGACTCCTACGATGAAAAGGTCTTTACCTTTGCCAACAACATCAACACCCATGAGGGGGGCACCCACCTCATCGGCTTCCGGGCTGCACTGACCCGGACCATGAATACCTATGCCAACGCCAACAACCTGTTGAGCAAGGCAAAGGTGGCCATCTCGGGCGAGGATCTGCGGGAAGGGCTCACCGCGGTCGTCTCCGTCAAGATTCCCCAGCCGCAATTCGAGGGGCAGACCAAGACCAAGCTCGGCAATTCGGAGGTCAAGGGGTATGTGGAGACCCTGATGAACGAGAAGCTGGCGGTCTACCTGGAGGAGAATCCCGCCATTGCCAAGCGGATACTGGAAAAATCCATCGAGGCGGCCCGAGCGCGCGAGGCGGCCCGCAAGGCCCGCGACCTGACCCGGCGCAAGGGGGCCCTGGAAGTGGGAAACCTTCCCGGCAAGCTGGCCGACTGCCAGGAAAAGGATCCGGCGCTCTGCGAGCTCTACCTGGTCGAGGGCGATTCTGCCGGCGGTTCTGCCAAGCAGGGAAGGGACCGCAAAAATCAGGCGATCCTGCCGCTCAAGGGTAAGATCCTCAACGTGGAAAAGGCCCGTTTCGACAAGATGCTGTCGTAGCAGGAGATCCGGACCCTCATATCGGCTCTGGGGACCAGCATCGGCAAGGACGACTTCGACATCGCCAAGCTCCGCTACAACCGGATCATCGTCATGACCGATGCCGACGTGGACGGTTCGCACATCCTGACCCTGCTCCTGACCTTCTTTTTCCGCCAGATGCCGGAGCTGGTGGAGCGGGGCCATCTCTACATCGCCCAGCCGCCGCTCTACAAGGTGAAGCGGGGCAAGAAGGAGCTCTACCTCCGGAATGAGGCAGCCCTGCAGAATTACCTTCTGGACGAGGGAACCGAGGATATGACGCTGACCCTGGCCGGTGTGGACAAGACCTACCGCGGCAAGCAGATCATCCCCATCCTCAGGCAGCTGATCGAGCGGAAAAGCCTGTTCGACAAGGTGGTGCGCAAAGGGGTGAACGAGGAACTCCTCCGTCTGCTCCTGGAGCACGGGGTCATCGGCGGCTGTGAGGAGTTGGAGGGGTTGGCACCCGCCCTTGAACTGGTCAAGGCGAACAACGAGGATTTCGATTTTGCGATTTCCGAGGGGCGGATCATCTGCCGCATGGGCAACCTGCGGGTTGCCATCGACATGCACACCCTGGAGGTCTTCAATTCCCACGAGTATGAAATCCTAGTGGAGCATAACAACCGGGTAAAGGAGCTTTTGGGTGACGGCACGGCGTCTGTTGCCAACGAGAACAAGACCCTGCTGGAGACCGGCTTCCACGAGGAGTTGCTCACCTTCTTCCTGGAAAATGCCAAAAAGGGGCTCTACATCCAGCGCTATAAAGGCCTTGGCGAGATGAACCCGGAACAGCTCTGGGAAACCACCATGAACCCGGAGAATCGCGTGCTCTTGCAGGTCAAGATCGAGGACGTGGTGGAGGCGGAAGAGATCTTCACCATTCTCATGGGGGACCAGGTGGAACCGCGCCGCGAGTTCATCGAACAGAATGCGCTGAACGTGTCGAACCTGGATATTTAACCTGCTGCTTACCGGCCGCCACATGGGCGGGGCTTCCGGCAACCGCCGGTAATGGGGTTTCCTGAAGTACGTGGCAGCAGCACGATTCAGTGATTTCCGCATAAAGGACACTACATGCTCGACCAGAACAACAACAAGATTTCCGTTAATATCGAAGACGAGATGAAGCGGTCCTACATGGACTACGCCATGTCGGTCATCATCGGCAGGGCCCTTCCGGATGTCCGCGACGGACTGAAGCCGGTGCATCGGCGCTGTCTCTACGCCATGTACGACATGGGGAACGACTACAACAAGCCGTACAAGAAATCGGCCCGCGTCGTCGGTGACGTCATCGGTAAATATCATCCCCATGGCGACTCGGCGGTATACGACACCATCGTCAGGATGGCGCAGGATTTTTCCCTCCGCTATCCCCTGGTGGACGGGCAGGGTAACTTCGGCTCCGTGGACGGCGACTCGCCTGCTGCCATGCGTTACACCGAGATCCGCATGGATCAGCTTGCCCACGAGCTGCTTGCCGACCTGGACAAAGAGACGGTGGACATGGGGCCGAACTACGACGACTCGCTCAGCGAGCCGCTGGTTCTCCCCTCCAAGTTTCCCAACCTGCTGGTCAACGGCTCGGCCGGCATTGCCGTCGGCATGGCCACCAACATCCCTCCCCACAATCTGACTGAGGTGATCAACGGGATCATTGCCGTCATCCATAACCCCGAT
>JACRPV010000263.1:26171-26854 GCA_016223015.1 Geobacter sp.
CGGGCGGTTTCAGCGACGGCAGGGAGGGGATCCTCTCCGCCTACTCCACCGGCCGCGGTATCGTGCAGATGCGGGCCAGGGCCATCGTCGAAACCCACAAGAAGACCGAGCGCCAGTCCATCGTGGTGACCGAGATCCCCTACCAGGTGAACAAGGCCAGGCTGATCGAGAAGATCGCCGAACTGGTGAAGGAGAAGAAGCTGGAAGGGATTTCCGACCTGCGGGACGAGTCGGACCGCGACGGCATGCGGATCGTCATCGAACTGAAGAAGGACGAGAACCCCCAGGTCATCCTCAACCACCTCTACAAGCAGACCCAGATGCAGTAGTCCTTCGGCATCATCATGCTGGCCATCGTCAACAACCGGCCCAAGGTGCTGGCCCTGCGGGAGATGATCAACTACTTCATCGACCACCGGCGGGAGATCGTCACTCGGCGCACCATCTTCGATCTGAAAAAGGCCGAGGCCAGGGCCCATATCCTGGAGGGCCTCAAGATAGCCCTCGATTGGCTGGACGCGGTGATAGAGCTGATACGCTCCTCCCCTACCCCTGCCGATGCAAAGATGGGGCTGATAGAGGGACGGTTCGCCGATCCCGACTTCCTCAAGCGGTTCGACATCCCGATGCCGGCCAATTTCGAGGGTTCGGTCCGGCTCTCCGAGCTGCAGGCCCAGGCGATC
>JACRPV010000272.1 GCA_016223015.1 Geobacter sp.
TGGGAGATGATGCCGATGTTGCGGATCTGCGCCAATGGTGGATGGGTCATGGATCTGCTCGTGGTCTGGGAATGGATGGTCGACGGCTCGACCGTCGAATCGCGTGGCTATTCTCCGGTGAATTGCGGCTTTCGTTTCTCGTTGAACGCCCGTATACCCTCTGCATAGTCGTTGCTGTCGTAGACCTGGCGGCGAAGCCCCTGGACCCGCTCGAACGTAAGGGGGCTCATGGGGTGCGCGCTCGCCAGCAGGCGGATCTGCTCCTTGATCACGGCAATGGAGAGCGGGCTGTTGTGGGTGATCTTGCGGGCCATGTCATAGGTGAACTCTTCCAGTTGGTCGTCCTCCACCAGGTGATTGAGGATGCCGATGGTGCAGGCCTTTTCCGCGGAGATGGGCTGGGCGGTGAAGAACATCTCCTTGGCCGTGTTCACCCCCATGATGTTGATGAAATGGAGGATGCCGGAGACGTTGTACGGCACGCCGATCTTGGCCGGCGTCATGCAAAAGCTGCAGCTGCTGCCGCCGATCAGGATGTCGCAGGAGAGCGCCAGGTCGCAGGCCCCTCCCCAGACGCTCCCCTCGATCATGGCTATGACCGGCATGGAGATATTCTGCACTGCGCGCAGGACCGTCACCAGCGGATCGTGATAGGCAAGGGGGTCGCGACCCGGCAACGGGAGCTCTCGTACGTCGTGCCCGGCGGACCAGACCGTGCTCCCCTTGGGCGCGCGGATGATGAGAACCCTGGCCTTGCTCTTCTGCAGGGCATCGATGGCCTGGATCATCTCGTCGATCAGCGCCTTGGAAAGGATATTGCGATATTTGGCATAATTGAAGGCGATGGTGCCGATATCGTTCTGCAGCTCGGTGGTGATGAGGGACATGGCATTCTCCTTGAGCGAATGGCTACCCTCAATGAGTACCAGAGAAATGGCCGTCGTCAACACCAAAGCCCTATCCGCAGGCCATGCATCGGGGTCGTTCAGCGATAGGGATCATCCGTGGATTGGCTGTCTGCGGGGGCTGACACCTCGCTCTCCGCTTTCAGCGGGGTCCGGTCCTTAACGGCAAAGATATCGATGCCGGACTTCCCCTCCAGCGGGCAGACATATTCGCAGATGCCGCAGCCGTTGCAGAGGCTCTCCACCACGTAGGGGACCTGGACCGACACCTTGCGTCCGTCAGGCGTGGTCTGCACCTCCACACGGGAGCGGATCGCCTTCTGCGGTATCGGGCAGTGCTCCTCGCAGACGATGCAGTCGGTCTGGCGGGCAAAGGGGAGGCAGTGGTTCTTGTCGAAGACCGCCTTGCCGATGACCTCCCGCTGCTTGCGCGCCGGATCGAGTTCGGGGATGGCGCCGGTGGGGCAGACCTGGCCACAGAGGGTGCAGTTGTATTCGCAGTAGCCGAGCCTGGGGATCACCACCGGGGTATAGAGCCCCTCCACGCCCGCCTGCAGCACCGCGGGGTAGAGGGCGCTCCGCAGGCAGACCTTCAGGCATTCCCCGCACCTGACGCACTTGTCGAGGAAATCGGCCTCGTCGCGGACACCGGGAGGCCGCAGCAGGCGGGCATGGGCAACCGGATCTCGGAACCTGAACAGGCGGGAGGCGAAGAAGCCGGCAGCAAGTCCTCCCAGGAGGACGCGCCGGCCGGGCTGAAACGCCTGATCGCCCGGCAAGGGGGAGGCGAGCCGGAACCTGACCCGCTGATGCGGGCAGTGGAGCGAGCACTCCATGCAGAGGATGCACTCGTCCTGCTGCAGCAGCTCCCGGTCGAAGGAGGTCGGGCAGAGCTCCCGGCAGGCCCCACAGTCGCCGCAGAGCTTTACCGGCGCACGCCGCAGGGGCGAAAACCGGCCGACGACGCCGAGCAGGGTCCCGAGCGGGCAGAGACGACGGCACCAGCTGCGCGTTTCGTACCGCTCCAGAAAGACGATGCCGGCAAAGAGGAAGAGCGAGGTAAAGGCCAGGGGATAGAAGGTGTCGCGGAACGGAAGGAGATAATCCCGCAGAATCGCATAGGCCGGGGCAATGGTGTCGCGGCCATCCCCAATGACGCGGTAGAGGCCGACCCAGACCTGCCTGACTCCGTCGCCGAGAAGGGGATAGACGGAAAAGGTCAGGGCGCGCAGCAAAAGCGCGATGGGATCGAAGAGCCCGGTCAGATTGACGCCGAACAGGGCGGCAAAGAGGAGCGGCAGCAGGAGCCAGTATTTAGCGTTGCCGGTCAGAAAGGGCAGCGGCCCCCGTTTCCTGATCCGCGTCGTCACCAGATCGAGCACCGTGCCGAGCGGGCAGATCCAGCCGCAGAAGAACCGCCCCAGAAGCGCCGTGGCGACGGTCGTCACCAGCGCTGGCAACAGCAGCCAGGTAAAGGCGCGGGTGGACAGGACATAGCTCACCAGCACCAGCGGGTCGGCACGGAAGAAGCTGTTCACTGCAGCCCCCACCTGGTCGTTCCCCCGATACTCGGTCTTCACGAACAGGATCAGGAACAGGGCCAGAAAGAGCAGCTGGCTGATGCGGGCAGAGGTGGTCTTTTTCATGGTCACTCTTTGTTGGCAGCAATCACGCTGCGTCTTGCACCCGAAGGGCTTCCCAACCGATGCAGGCCAGCTTGATATAGACAGGGATCGGCTTGTGGCCACCGTGACACGGGGGCGAGAAGGTGGCCATCATGAATAAAGCTGCACCTCTGGCATAAAGCAGTTTCATGTTTTCTTCACCTTTTTATGATTCAACGTGAGAGAGCGCACCGGCGAAGCGAAGCGGAGGCCGTGTGCCGCGCTGGGTTAGAAGCCTCTTATTACGACTCCTCATATTCTGATCTGTCATACTGCTTGTCCGTAATTGATCTATACTGACCAGCAACGTATTTCTGGCACATCTCACTAAGACGCTTCAAGTTAACTATCGCATCGTCGTATTCAGTTCCTAGATTCATAATTGCAGACCTCAAGTCCATACCTTCCAGAGGCTCTCGAACTCGCTTGGTCAATGCGTATATATCTTCCAAGATGCCATCAGTGGCCTCCATGGTATAGCATAGTGCTTCAACTGAGCGTCTTTGGTCTAGCGTCATCCGCCCGAGCACCTCAGCAGCCAACTGGCGGATTAGTAACGTATTGAATTTCAGAATTGGAGCCGGAATTACCCTGCTTTCCTCACGTAGAGCATTGCGATTGCGACGCACGGTTTCGAGCTTCGCATTTGCAAGGTCGAGATTCATTTCGATCTCGCCACAAATATTCGCAACCTTCTTTCGCTCCCGCCGCCAGTCGTTCAGTACAACTAGCATGAACGCCGCGCATGCACCAACGAAAGCGCCGACTGACTGATTGTTTAAAATTCGTTCTAAGAAGCAACCGATATCCATATTTTTACTTTCTAACGCCTAAAGTAGCGCTGGTTATAAGTTGCAATATAATCGGGGTATAATCGGGGTAGAGTAGAGAGCAGGTTTCACCCTGCCCTCCCTCATCAAACCGTGCATGCGGTTTTCCCGCACACGGCTTTCCGATGTTCTTCACTACAAAGCATGCGCTTTCGTCCAGCCCGCTGATGTCGGCACTTTATACA
>JACRPV010000273.1 GCA_016223015.1 Geobacter sp.
CTGGTCTATGCTGCCGAGGGGGTGAGCATTCTGGACCACTGCCGGGTGGAGCACGCCTTCACCGGCCTCCAGGTCCATTTTTCCCAGGCAAAGATCACCAATTCGTCTTTTCGCGGCAACCAGGAGGGGATCCGCTTCGGTCGTGCCGAGCTGACCATCGAACATAACGACTTCGACGCAAACCGTTACGGAATCCGCCACACCCGGCTTGAGGGGCCGGTACTCATACAGTACAATTCCATCAGGCGCAACGAGGTCGGGATCTTCCTGGTACCCTCGAACCAGAATGTGGTCAATTTCGAGGATACCTTTAGCGTCAAGGAGGGGCCTGCGCCCTACCAGCCGGTGGTCCGTTTCAACAGCCTGGTCGGGAACCGGGAGTACGCCTATAAGTTCGGCGAACGCCAGGGGTACGATATCGATCTGCGGGACAACTGGTGGGGTTCCGTATCGGAGCGGAGCATTCGGGCAGGCATTTACGATGGCAACGACGACCCGACCCTGGGAAAGGCCGGGATTGCGCCTTTTCTGCGCTCACCTGCGCAGGGGGTCGGACCACGGAAGGAGGGAGCGCTATGAGAATAGCATGCAGGGGGCTGATTGCGGCCGGGT
Source organism: Geobacter sp. (assembly GCA_016223015.1). Taxonomy (GTDB): domain Bacteria; phylum Desulfobacterota; class Desulfuromonadia; order Geobacterales; family DSM-12255; genus Geoanaerobacter. The sequence goes on from JACRPV010000273.1 coordinate 613, forward strand.
TGGTGCTGCTGCTGGCTGGAGCCGGCATTGCCGCGGAGCGGCAGACCGGCACGTTGACCGGTAAGCTGGCGCAAAAGAATGGCGTGCCGCTGTCCGGGGGGCTGGTCTTCTTTTTCAACCAGGTTTCAGGGCCGCCACCTTCGCCCGAGGAATACTGGCGGGTTCCCGATGAGATCGCCGACCTGGACAACGACGGCCGGTTTTCCACCGAGCTCCTGGAAGGGACCTACTTCGTGGGGGCCATTCAACGGATCGGGGCCAAGGAGGTCGGACCGCCCATCGAGGGTGACCTGTTCCTCGTCGGCCGCGATCCGCAAGGCAAGCCCCGGACCTTCACGGTCAAGGCCGGTCAGCAGCAGGATCTGGGGACGATTGCCAGTGCGCTCCCTTTCGGCAAGACAACGGTACGGCCCGGAACCACCGGGATCGAAGGGGTGGTGGTCGGCCCTGAGGGCAAACCCGTTGTCGGCGTCTTCGTCTTTGCCTTCCTGACCCCGGCCATGGTGGGACGGCCGCTGTTCGTGTCGGAAAAGACCGGCCCGGACGGCAGGTTTCTCCTGCGGCTCGCCGAGGGGGGAGAGTACTATCTGAAGGCCAAGGAACTCTACGGCGGCGGTCCGCCCCGGCAGGGGGGGATCATCGGCGCCTATGGCGACGACGAACCCAAGGCGGTGAAGGTCAAGTCCGGAGCCATTGCCAAGGGGATCAGTATCAAGGGGCTGCGGTTCCCTGGTCAGGGGCGTAAGCCCTGAGCCGGTGCGACCCGGAAGGGGGCGAGATATGAAGTGTGCCAGGCTGGTGCTGCTGGTGGGGGTTTTGTGCTGTTGTGCGTGGACGATGCCGGCATGGGGGCTGGAAGTCCCCGGCGGCCCGGATCATCCCCTGCTGAGCGGGGGGGACCGTCGGCCCCACATCCCGCGCATGCTGGATAAGTTCGGGCCGATGACCCTGTCGTTGGCCGATCTCCTGGAGAAGCGCCCCGAAGGGGCGACGGCTGTCGAAGTTGCGCAGCTGCTCCGGGAGATGGGGCAGGAGCTGCACGACATGTATGCGCTCTCCATGTCGGTCACCCAGACCACCGCCGAGGCGGACGAACTGTTCCGGCAGGTGCAGGAGACGGAGAAAAAGATCAAGGCGTTGCGTGAGAGACTGTGAAAAAGGCTGCTAGCGTTTCGGAAAGCGTGCCGGTCGCCGTTGCCGGACGTCGCGCCAGCACTGCTGCCGGCTGGCTGGCCGGCCTCCTCTGTCTGTTGCTGGTCATCTGCTGCGGGGTTGTTCCCGCGCCTGCAGCCGTCCTGACTGCCGATACGGTCTGGAGCGGCACCGTCACCCTTAACGAGGATCTGCTCGTCCCCTCCGGAATCACCCTCACCATTCTGCCCGGCACCGATGTCAGGGTGGTGGCGGCAGAGAGCACCAAGACCGATCCCGAATACCTCTCCCCCCTGACCGAGATTACCGTCCGCGGTGTCTTGAAGGCAGAAGGGAGCAGTGCTGCGCCGATCCGGATCGGCGGGGTGACGTCGGGCACGCCCGGCGCATGGGCAGGGATCATGATCGACGGCGGATCGGCCAGGTTCGGCCACTGCCGAATCGAGGATGCCGAGGCTGCACTGCATCTGTTGGCCGGGCAGGCAGAGCTTGACCGCTCCACCCTTACGGGAAACCGCTACGGTCTGGTTGCCCAGGGGAAAGAGAGCCGGGTCCGACTGACCGGCAGCAGCATCAGGGAGAACGACTACGGGATCTCCCTCTTCGACGGTGCCCGGCTTGACGAGAAGGGTGGGCAGGTCGCGGCCAACCGGAAACGGGACCGCCGCACCTGGGACGATCCCTTGACAGACGTTTCGCCGAATCCGCCGGCTCCCACAAACCTGCCGGTCGCCAGGGTCTACCGTGACGAGGTCCTTCTGGGGGAGACCGTCTGGCAGGGGCGGATCGAGGTGGCGGGCCAGGTCAGGGTCCCTGAGACCGCCCGGCTGGTCATCCTGCCGGGGACCATCGTGGAATTCCGCCGGCGCGACACCAACGCCGACGGCATCGGCGAGAACGGGCTCCTGATCCAGGGGGTCCTGGTGGCCAAGGGGATGCCGGACCGGCAGATCCTGTTCCGCTCGGCAGAGCCGCAACCGACCATGGCCGACTGGGATGCCATCAACATCATGAACAGCGACGGCATCCGGAACCTGATCGAGTACTGCCGGATCGAGAACGCCTACCGCGGGCTCCATTTCCACTTTTCCAACGTGCTGGTCAACCGCTCCCTGTTCAGCAACAACTATCGGGGGATCCAGTTCCAGGAGTCCAGGGTCGATCTCCGCAACAACCGTTTCAGCGGCAACAAGAGCGCTGTCCAGGGGAGGGATTCCGAGGTCTCGTTCACCGGCAACCGGGTCGTCGCCAATCTGCGTGGGGTCAATTTCTTCCGCGCCGATGCCGTTGTCAGGGACAACCGGTTTTCGCACAATGCACTGGACGGCCTCAGGCTGAGGGATTCCTCTGCCGTGGTGGAACAGAACACGTTCGACGGCAACCGCTATGGCTTCATGGCCCAGGACGCGCTCTACGGCAGGTATGCCGACAACGTCGTGGTCCGCAATGCCGAGATCGGCTTTTCCCTGAAGAACCTGGACAACCTGGAGATCTCCGGGAACTTTGTCGTTGCTAACGGCATAAACGGCATGAGCCTCCAGGACGTCAGGGCGCTGGTCAGCGGCAACAGCTTCACCGGCAACGGCGAACGGGGCCTGGGGATCATCTCCTTTGACGGGGCCATCACCGGCAACTCCTTTAGCGGCAACGGCCTCTACGCCATCGATCTGGAAGGGAGCCGGGACGTATCGGCGCCGGCCAACTGGTGGGGCGGGGAACTGCCGGAAACGGCGATCTGCGACCGCCTGGACGTGCCCGGTCGGGGAAAGGTCGTGGCGGATTCTCCGAGTCCGGGTCCGCTCCCCTTTGTCTGGCCGCTCTCCGAGGTGCCGGTGAGTCTTCCCTGGCAGGGGACGGTGGCGGTGAAGGGGCAGGTCGCGGTTCCCGCCGGGTTCACCCTGACCGTAACGCCGGGAAGCACGGTCCGTTTTTCCGCCGATGCCGGCCTTTCCATAAAGGGCAAGCTCCTTGCAACAGGAGAAAAGACGCGACGCATCACCTTCCGGGCGGACGGCGCCCCGCAGCCCGCTGCATGGGGGGAAATCCTCCTTGAACATGCCACCGGAAGCCGGCTGGAATACTGTGACATCACGTCGGCCAGCTGGGGGCTCCACAGTCATTTCACAAACCTCGTGGTGAAAAACTGTCGTTTCAGCGGGAATTACGGCGGCATGCGCTTCCGGAGCGGCCCGGTCGAGGTGTCCCGCTCGCTGTTCCGCGACAATGTCATCGGCATCCGCTCCTACCGGGGGAATGCCCGCATTACCGAGAACGTCATCACCGGCAACGAGACCGGCATCTTTGTGCGGGAAAAGGGGAGCGGGCTGGAGATCAGGCGGAACAGTCTTGCCGGCAACAACGGCGTGGCCATCCGGGTCGGCGATTTCAACGACGAGGATGTCCGTGCCCCGGAAAACTGGTGGGGGGTCGATGAGCCGGGCAGCATGATCTTCGATGCCAACCAAGAGAGCGGCATCGGTTTTGTCCGCTTCGAGCCGGTGCTGAACGGGCCGCTGCAGACCGGACCGGAGGAATAACGGGTGAAAGCCAGGTTCGGATTCGGAGTTCTGCTCCTCGTGCTGCTGATCGCCGCGGTCGCCCAGGGAGAAGGCCGCCTTCTGCAGGGGATGATCCTGGATGAGGCCGGCAGGCCAATGGCCGGGGCAGAGCTGTTTCTCTACGATTCTCCCCGGATCAAGCGCCCTGCCGATTTCATCTCGGCAAAGACCGCCAGCGACGGCAGGTATTCCCTCCAGGTGCCTGCTGCCACGTACTGGGCTGTGGCACGGGTGCGGCACGGGGACAAATTCGGGCCGCTCATGCCGGGGGACCTGCATTCAGGCGACCCGCAGGAACTCGATCTCTCCGGCAGCGACCAGCAGGCGGACTTCACGGTCGCCGATATCCGCGCCACGGCCAGGGCCAGGGAAAAGACCCGGAGCGACCTGGCGCGGGTGGCAGGGCGCATTACCGATCAGGAAGGGAAGCCGGTGGCCGGAGCTTCCGTCTCTGCCTGGCGCGAACCGGTAACCGCGCGCCTGCCGGATGTCGTATCTGGCTGGAGCGATGCAGATGGCGGCTATCTCCTCTTTCTGCCGGCCGGGACGTACACAATGACGCCTGCTGCCACGTTTCCTCCTCCACCGCCCCGCGCGGAGCTGCACCGGGTGGTGATCCATGAGGGGGAGAAGGCGATGGCCCTGGATCTGCAGCTAACGACCGAAGAGTCTGCACCCGCAGCCGGCAGCGCAGCCGGTTCGCCGGGCGACGGACTGTCGATCAGCGATGAATAGCCGGGCAGCCGGAACAGAAGATGGGTTGTCCGGAAGGAGGAAGAACATGAAGAGATGGTTGACAGGTATCCTGCTCGCCCTGCTGCTGGCTACAGCCGGCGAAGCCGGGGCCTGTGTCGGCAAGATCCTCTATATCGGCATCCCCAATTCTCCGGCCGAGCAGGTACTGGCCGAACTGGTCGCCACCCTCGTCAGCGAGCGGACCGGCACCACGGTCAAGATCCTTCCGTTCAAGGATTCCCGTGAACTCTATGCGGCAGTGAAGAAAGGGAGCGTGGGGCTGGTGATCGAGAACCGCGACCGCGGCTTCGACGTCCTTGGCCGGCCGCGTGAGAGCAATCCGAAAACAGCCATGGAAACGCTGCGCCGTGAGTACCAGCGTACCCTGAACATGGTCTGGCTTGAGCCCTTTGGCGGGAATCCACCCTATGCGCCGGTCATTACCACCGATACCCTGAGTTCGCTCCCCGCGCTGCCCAAGCTTTTGAACAAGCTGGCCGGCCTGCTGACGGACGACGTCTGCACCAGGCTGGTCAAGGCGGCAAAGGGCGATGACAAGACGAAGAAGGTGGCGCGCGATTTCCTCAAGTCCAAGCGGCTGATCTGAGAGGCGTCGCCTCCTTCCCCGTCATGCTCGATCGCCTCTGGAGATTCCTGACCTCGACCCGGTTCGCCATCATGCTCTTCGGGGTGATCGCCTGCCTGTCGCTCGTGGGGACCATTCCCGGCCTGGAGACGATCTACCGTCAGATGCCGTTCCGGGGGTTGCTCGGGATCCTCGGCCTCTGTACCCTCTGCTGCACGGTGCGCAGGTGGAAGGGGATTGCCTGGCAGGTCCATCTGGTCCATGCCGGCGTGATCCTGACCCTGGCAGGCGGGATGATCGGCGGGCTCGGGTCGGTTGCGACCGTCAACGTTTACGAAGGGGATACGGTCGATACGGCCTTTCGCTGGGACCTGGAGCAGGATGCTCCCTTGGGCTTCTCCCTGACGGTCACCGGCATCAACACCGATTACTACCCGGTCCCGGTCAAGGTGGGTGTCCTGCACAATGGGGAAAAGACGGGACTGATCACCCTGAAGACGGGAGATGCCTTTGACCTGGACGGTTACCGGGTACAGGTCGACCGGCTTGACCCGGCCAACCGGCAGCTCGGGCTGACGGTGTTGCAGAAGGGGCAACGGATCGGCACGGCCGTTACCGACGGTAAAACGGATCTCCCCGCGGGGTTCCCCTACACGTTCAAGCTGGTGGCCTTCCAAAATCCCAAGCTCAAGCGGATGTGGGTGACCCTCCGCCTGGCGCAGGAGGGGAAGCTCCTTGCCGAAGGGGTGAGCGAGGTCAACAGCCCGCTGGACTGGGACGGGTTCTCGTTCTTCAATACCAGGGTCAGTTCGGATGAGGCGGGGCGCCCGTATGCCGGTATCCAGATCGTGAAAGACCCCGGCCGCCCGGTTGCCTTTGCCGGTCTGCTGCTGACGTCCCTGGGGGGTGTGCTGGCCTTTGCCAGGAGGATGTTCGGCCGCGGGAACCGACCTGCCGGGTCTCCGGAACAGGGGTGAGAGGAATGGAGAACGTGCAGCATGTTGCGTAGATTGCTGGAAATGAGGCGGGCTCCGCAGTGCGATATCCATGGCAGCTCGGCGCGGACGGTGAACCTGGCACTCGTCTGGATGGTGCTGGCCTCCATTTCCCTGGTCATCTGGCATGTCTGGGTCTATGGCCCGAGCGGCCACGCAGCACCCTACCAGTCGGATGGGAGGTCGTTCCCGCAGCTCCTCGGCGCCGAGGTCTGGGATCTTTTGACGAACAAGCGCGGAATCCTGGCGGAACTATGGGAGGTTTTCCCCTATTTCACCGTCGGGGTGCTCCTGGCCGGATACCTGCGCACCTACAAGATTGCCGTCAAGCTGCAGGCGATGCTGCGCAGATACGGGGTCCTGAGCGTGTTCCTGGCCTCCTTTGTCGGGATAATCACGCCGCTGTGCGCCTGCGGCACCCTGACGACCGCGGTGAGCCTGCTGTTCGCCGGCCTGCCTCTGGCGCCGGTCATGGCGCTCATGGTGACCTCGCCCCTTTTGAGCCCATCGACCTATCTCCTGACGCTGAACGACCTCGGCCCGGAGTGGACGGTGATCAGGACCCTGTCTGCCCTTTCCATGGGGATATTCGCCGGCCTGGTCACCCACTTCCTCTGGAAGCGGGGGCTCTTGGGAGAGAACCTCTTTATCGAAGGGGCCGTCGTCAGGGGGGATTTCCACGACGAGGACTATCCGGACGAGCGCCTGCGATGCAACTGCCGGCAGAAGTTCGGCAACCGGGTTGCCGTCAGGACCGGTAACACCTTCCTCGTCTTCCTGGCCAAATCGGCTGAGATGGTCTGGACGGTCGGCAAGTACATCCTGGTCGGGGTTGCCATCGGTGCCATCGTGGAGCGGTACATGCCGGCCCAGTGGATCTACCGGTTTTTCGGCAAGGACGACCCTTTGAACATCGTCTGGGTCACCCTCGGGTCGGTCCCGGTCTTTCTGCACCAGATCAGCGCATCGAGCATCCTCTACCACATCAAGAGTTCGCTGGACGGGACCCTGGACGGTGGTGTCGGCCTGGCATTCATGATCGGCGGGCCGGTAACCGCCATGCCGACCATGGTGCTCTTCTGGTCGGTGTTCAAGAAGCGGGTCTTCTTCCTCTATCTCTTTGTCTGCCTTACCGGGACGCTCCTCATCGCCTACGGGTTCAGGGCCGCACTCTTTGTCCCTGGCGTCGATACCGGCAATGCGCTGCTGCGGGGGGTCAGCTCCCTGTCCGGCGGCGTGTCGGCAGTCATCAGGAAGCAGAGCAGCACAGTCCGGATCGTCATGGACCCGGCGCGGCAGAATGCCATTGCTACCTGCACCAATGATCTGGAAGGGCAGGGAGGGGTGGTGTTCGACGGCGGCAGGGAGCGGTTCCTGGAGCGGTCGGCCGGTCTCTGCGACAATAGCGCCTATGTCGGCAATATCGCCCGCTGGCTGGATGAGAACAACAGTTCCGCAGTGGGGAGGCAGATCCTCGTCTATACGCTGCACGACGATCTCCCCTACCTGGGCAAGGGGGTGCTCGACCGGCTCGCCCGCGAAGGCTACTCGGTCAGCGTGCTGACCCGGCGCACTGCGCCGCAGCTCTCCGAACCGATGCTCGCCCGTGCCGGCCAGCTCTGGGTCTTCTGCGGCGGGGCCGGCCCGGAAAGCCGGCTCGCGGCGGCCGAGCTGGAGAGGGTTTCCCAATTCGTCGCCGGGGGCAAGGGGCTCTTGGTGGTGGCGGGGCAATCGCCCGGCGGGACCGATGACCTGTCCGGGGCAAACAGTCTCGCTACCCGGTTCGGGGTCGAGTTCGCCGGGGTTGCCGATCAGGGGAGGGAACTCCCCGTCTCCGTGGCCTCGAATCTGTTCAACCGGTCTGCCGAACTCCTCGGCAGGCTGCTCAAGCTGGTCCATAAGGCCTGATGCGCCTTGGCGGCAGCCGTACCGGCCGCTTATCAATGTTCGTGCGAGGGGGGAAAATGAAGACACAGGTACTCGATGTCAAGGAGCTGAAGAAATTCAGCGATGAAAAGCGTCACCAGGAAACGATCTGGTCCGACGACCACGCCAGGATCAGCCTGATCTGCATGAAGCCGGGGCAGGAGATCGTCACCCACACCCATCATGGCAGCCATATCTGGATGGTCATGGAAGGGTCGGGCGAATTCCTTTCCGGCGGCCGTCCGCAGACCATTGCGGTCGGGCAGATCGTTGTCGTCCCCCCGCTTGAGGATCACGGTATCCGGAACGTCTCCGGGGAAAACCTGGTGATCGCATCGATCATGGCATCGGGCGACTGACCGGCCGTTGTCGGGCTGTCTTGCGCACGGCAGCCGGATGGGTAATGAACGGATGAAGGAGCAGGCCAATGCAGAAAATCCAGCGTAACCCCGATGTGCTCTGGCGCGAGGAGGAAGGTGCCCGCGAAGAGGCCCTGGCCGGGCTCGACCGCGGCGAGGATGCGGCAGAGGTCGGGACTGCCCTCCTCTTTGCCAATGGGCAGATGCTGGTCCTGAACATGCTCGGTGCCGATATCTGGCAGAGCTGCGAGGGAAAGAGCGTCGACGAACTGGTTGCCGGGCTTCTGGAGGAGTACGAGGTGGATGAAGCGGTGCTCCGAGCCGATGTGACGGCATTCCTCGCCGAACTTGCGGGCAAGGGGTTCATCCGGTATGCATGACTGGATCGTCAAGGCACCGCTCACCATCAACTGGGCGCTGAACAACAGCTGCAATTTCCGCTGCCGCCACTGCTACAGCCGGGTCGACACCGACCGGGAACTCGACCGGGAGACCCTCTGCGCCGCACTGGCCAGGGTGGCCGGGGCTGGGGTGCTGGCAGTGAACTTCGGCGGCGGGGAGCCGCTTCTGCGCCCCGACCTCCTGGAGATCGCCGCGTGTGCGGCAGGGAGTGGCCTGCAGGTCTCCATGAACAGCAACGGCTACCTGATCGATGCCCCGACTGCCCGCGCCCTCAAGGGTGCCGGGTTTGCCAAGATCGGCATCAGCATCGACAGCCATCTCCCCGAGGTGCACGATGCCTTCCGCGGCGTCCCCGGCAGTCACGAGCGGGCCTGCGCGGCACTGGGGCACCTTGCCGCTGCAGGGGTCCGCACCTCCATCTCAACGGTCATCTGCCGGATCAACCACGGCCAGCTCGAAGAACTCGTCTCCTTTGCCCTGCAGCATGGGGTGGAGCAGCTCAATGTCCATAACTTCAAGTGCGCCGGGCTCGGGCTGGCAAACCGGGACGAACTGGATCTCGACCCCGGCGAGTGGCGCGCGTTCTACCGCGAAGCCCTGGCAGCGCGGGAGCGGGGGATCGGCATAGACCTCTCCTTCGACGATCCGATCATCGCCTCCCTCGGGCTCAAGGGGGGGGCGGGCTCGCTGGTGAAGGGGAGCGTCTGCGGCAAGCTCTCCCTCAACATCAAGAGCAACGGCGACATCACCCCCTGCGGCTTCATCCCCATCGTCATCGGCAACATCGTCACCGACGACCTGGCCGAACTCTGGCGCACTTCGCCGGTCCTCGAACGGCTTCGGCACAAGGAACCGGCCGGCAAGTGCGTCTCCTGCGGCCATTACGACGAATGCCTCGGCGGCTGCAGCGCCCGGGCCCTTGCCATCGGCGGCGATTTCAACGCACCCGATCCCCACTGCTGGGAAGAGTGACGCGGGTGGAACTCCGTTCTCCCATCAGGCTCTACTGGGATATCTCCCCCCAGCCGCGGGTGGCCCCCGACTACGGCCGCATCTCTGCCCAGGTTGCGGTCAGCAGGGTCCTAAGCCTCAATCTCGCCGATCTCGGCCCCTCCCTGAACCATGCGACGCTCCTGGTGCTGCGGGATCTCTCCCTGCCGCAGCTGTCGCTCACCGTTTCCGCCGCAGCCCTGCAGCAGGCGCTTGTCCTTCCTGAAATGGAAAAGGTTCAGAAGCTCCTGGTGGACTGCGCCCATGCCGGCGAGGTGGAGGTGGCCGGTATCGCGCTCCTGGCACGAAGCGACAAGCCGGGCGGGATCTCCTTCCGGGTGAGCCGGGGGAATCTGGCCGATCTGCCGACGGTGGCGGCATGGTGCGAGCGGCACCGCGTCGAGCTGGTGCTGCCCATGGAGCGGCTGGTTACGGGAGAAGAGTCGCTTTGCCTGGATCGGCAGGAGCAGGCGGAACTCTCTGGGCGCCTGGCTGCGGCATGCTCTCTGGAAGCCCTTTCAGTAACCATCCACGATCCCTTTCTCTGGAGGATCTTCCATCCGCGGGTCCCGTTTCCCGATGGGGTCTGCCAGGCCGCCAATACCATGCTCTATGTCGATCCGCTGGGGGACGTCTACCCCTGCCCGACCATGCCGGTCCGGCTCGGCAGCCTTTTGAAGCAGTCGTGGCACGAGATCGTCGCTTCCGGGGATAAGCAGGAGGTGCGCCGGCGGATCCTGGCGCTGCCTGCGGCGTGCAGCGGCTGTGGGCGACAGGCCGACTGCCGGGGGGGGTGTCGGGGGCGGGGCTATGCCGGGTGCAAGGAGTGGGACGATGCCGATCCCGGCTGCGGCGAGACCCCGGGGGCGGAGTAGTGCATGAGAGGCCGCCGCGCTGCACGGCCTCTCGCTGCACTGGACATCATTGCACCTGTATCTCGATCTTGCGGGGCTTGAGCGCTTCCAGCTTGGCCAGGTGCAGGGCAAGCACCCCCTGGACGAACTCCGCCCTGGTCTTGTCCGGGTCGATGGTCTCGGGGAGCTGGAACTGGCGGTAGTAGCTGTGCAGTTCGAACTCCCGGTAGATCTCTTTGGCTTCCCCCTTCGGTTTCACCTGCCCCTGGATGGTCAGGATCCCCTTGTCGATGCCGATCTCCAGGTCCTCCTTGCCGATCCCCGGCATGTCCGCCAGGATGGTCATCCCTTCCGCTGTTTCGATGATGTCCACTGCCGGCCTGATATAGCGCTCATCCGAGCGGGTCTCCTCGCGGGGAGCCGGTGTCTGCTCCTGGGTAGTCAATCTATCGTTTGTCATGTTCAGGTTCCCCCTTTCGCTCATGTTCATGCCGCCTGGATGGCGATCTTCTTCGGTTTTGCCGCTGCCGCCTTGGGCAGGGTGACGGTCAGGACCCCGTTCTGGCAGGTGGCCGATACCTTGTCGCTGTCGATCTCCACGGGGAGCTCGATGGTGCGCGAGAAACTGCCGCTGCCCCGTTCGCTGCGGTGCCAGACGTGGTTGTTCCCTTCGCCGGCAAACGGCTTGCGCTCTCCGGCCAGGGTCAGGGTGTTGCGCAGGGCCGTCATGTCCAGCCGTGTCGGATCTACGCCGGGGATCAGGGCCTCCACGTAAATGGCATTGTCGTCCTCGGTGAGATTCAGCAAGGGAAAGCGCCTGCTTCCCCCCTGGCTCAGAAAGGCAGGTACCAGGACCCGCCCCATGCCCGCCCCTCGCAGGGCTTCGTCCATTTCGCGCCGCAGGCTGTCGAGTTCTCTGAATACATCCCAGCTTGCCATTGCTTGTCTCCTCCTTCTTGTCGAATGTATTGGCTGCTTCTGGCGGAAATATAAGCAGCGCTTTCCGAAAATCAAGGGGGTGTCCGGCTGGCCCGGCACAAAATCCTTTACAAACCGGGCAGCTTTATTCTATAGTCCTTGGCTGCGGAGAGATGTCCGAGCGGCTGAAGGAGCACGATTGGAAATCGTGTGTACGCTAATACTGTACCGAGGGTTCAAATCCCTCTCTCTCCGCCAGTAAACAATCCAGCATCGTCCGATGCAGTCCAAAAGCCTCTGAGAAATCAGGGGCTTTTGGTTTTTGCGTCCTTATGTATCCAGCCTCGCTCCGGCAACAGCAGACATCCCGCACCCATATCTCTCAATTATGCCGTTGCATGGACTCGCAAGTGTATTACAGTAACTACCGTTACGTTAAAATTGAGAATCGGTGGTGCGGAGGCAACTTCGGTTATATCCGTGAGCTCATCGAACGCGATTACGCCACCTGGTCCGGCAAGATCCTGGAGCGCTTCTTTCACGACCTGTTTGCTGCAAGTGGCAGGTACAACCGGATCAGCAGCTACTGGGAGCGCGGCAACAAGAACGAGATCGACCTGGTGGCGGTGAATGACCTTCGTAAAGAGCTGGTGATTGCCGAGATCAAGCGGAACAAGTCCAGGATCAGCCTGCCGGCTCTGCAGCAGAAGGCCGAGCGGCTGCTGCAGGAGTATCAGGGGTACCAGGTGGAGTATCGCGCCCTGGGACTGGAAGATGTGGCGGAGTTTCTGCCGTAATCCAAGAGTGACACAGGCTGTCACATGCCTGTAGTATCCTGACTTCCGGGCAGGTTCGGTGAAACTGCAAGCTGCTGTGAAAATGGGGGCAGAGATGAACATTATTCCGGTTCAGTTTGACAATTACGACATTCGCAGGGTCTATGACGAGAAGACCGATACCTGGTATTTCTCTGTGGTGGATATCATCCGGGCGCTGTTGCAGCAACCGGATTTCCAAGCGGCCAGAAATTACTGGAAAGTGCTGAAGAACAGGCTGAGCAAGGAAGGAAGTGAAACGGTTACAAATTGTAACCGGTTGAAACTGCCTGCCGAAGACGGGAAAATGCGCTTGACCGACGTTGCCAGTCCCGAAGTGTTGCTTCGGCTGATACAGTCCGTGCCCAGCCCGAAGGCTGAGCCGATCAAGCTCTGGCTGGCCAAGGTCGGGTACGAGCGGATGCAGGACATGGCTGATCCATCCCGCTCGCTGGACCGTGCCCGGGAATACTGGCAGCAGCATGGCAGAAGCGAAAAGTGGATTCAGCAGCGGATGACCGGACAGGAGACCCGCAACAAGCTGACCGACTACTGGCAAGGGCATGAGATCAGCAAGGAATCGGAATTTGCCATTCTGACCGACATCATTCACCGGGAGTGGTCCGGGCTGAAGGTTCAGGAGCACAAGACGCTGAAGGGGCTGAAGAGCCAGAACCTGCGCGACCACATGAGCGAGGCTGAATTGATCTTCACCGCTCTGGCCGAGCTTTCCACCCGGCAGATCGCCGAGACCATGAACGCCACCGGCATGGATGAGAACAAGGTCGCGGGGAAGAAGGGGGGCGGCATAGCCCGCAAAGCCCGCCGGGATCTTGAGGATAAAACCGGCAGGAGTGTTGTCACCGGAGAGAATTTCCTGCCTCCGGGTGGTAAAAAGCTGACTGGTGAGTAGTCCGCATTCTGGGAAATGTTGTGATGACGCTTGAAAAATGTTCTCAAATCTATTGCAAACCGACAGGAAAAGGGGTTCTCCCCCAGCACCATGTATGCGGATTACCCCATCAGCCGGGAGCTATTGCACTGGGAGTCACAGGCCAATACCGCCCAGCACCACACCGACGGGCAGAATCTGATTCACCATAAGCGGATAATCGAAGGGTGGGTAAGAAAATCTGTCCCTTATAATTCGTGACAGAATGATTGTAGTTGGAGGGTGCAAGTGTCTGATTTTGTAAATAATGCATTGGCAAGAGTCCGCAGCAAGCTTCTAGACCTTACCCGTCGCAACCGACTCCTGAATTACAAGGAGAGCGCCAGAAGCATCCGCGTTGTCGATGAGCTTCCCGACGAGGTGTTCCGCATCCTTGTCCAGGATGAAAAAGAGATGCAGTTCCTGCCGGTGCAGGATGAGGGTGCCGTCGTGCAGGGGGAGCTTGACCTCAAGCACGAGCTTCCCCAACAGAACGGTACAGTTGCAGTTCGGCACCGAGACACCCGGCTGCAGACGCCGTTCGGCGCCAACGTGCTGGAGCGGCGCTGCAAGAAACTGCTTCAGGAGTCCCGGACTGCCATCGAGGAAACCGGCAGCAACCTGCTCCATCTCGCAATCGGTTTTCTGGAGTGGTACGAAGCCGAGGAGTCGGCGGAGCTGAACCGGGCACCGCTTATCCTGGTGCCGGTCAGGATCGACCGCTCCCGCATCGACCCCGCCTCCAACTGCTACACCTACGTGATCTCTTACACCGGTGAGGACATTGAAACCAACCTCTCCTTGGCGGAAAAGCTCAACTGCGACTTTGACCTCATTCTCCCCTCTCTGGACGAAGACGTGTCACCAGAAGGCTATTTTGAGGCCGTCGCGGCCACCGTGGGGAGACGCTCCGGGTGGCGAGTCGCCCGCGAGATGGTGCTCGGCCTGTTCAGCTTCTCCAAGCTCCTCATGTACAAGGATCTCGACCATGCCCGTTGGCCGGACGAGACCTCACCGATTAATCATCCGAACATCTCGTGTATTCTTGGGGGCCGGTGCGATGAGCTCCCTGGCGAGGAGCAGCCGTATGGAGAAGAATACGATATCGACCGGGACAGCCGGGCCATATCGCTGCCACTCGTTACGGACGCCGACAGTTCCCAAACGTCGGTGATCATCGATGCCGTTCACCACCGGGAAAACCTCGTGGTCGAAGGGCCGCCCGGGACCGGCAAGAGCCAGACTATCACCAACATGATCGCCGCCGCCCTGCACCAGGGGCTTTCGGTCCTCTTTGTCTCCGAGAAGAAGGCTGCCCTTGAGGTTGTCCGCTCCCGCCTCGACCATTCGGGGCTGGGCGACTTCTGTCTCGAACTGCACAGCCACAAGACCCAGAAAGGGCAACTGCATGCCGACATCGGACGACGCCTGAAGAAGAGCTTCCCGGACGTCCGGACCCTGGACCACGAGATTGAAGACCTTGCTCGCGAACGGGACCGTCTCATGGCCTATTCCAACCTGATGAACAGCGTGGTGGGGCCAAACGACGAAACCATCTACGACATCTTCTGGGCTGCCGAACGCTGCCGGACCGAAGTCAGGGGGCAGCCGCCCCGCTTTTCTGTGACTAACGCGCTTGCGCTGACCCGCGACCAGCTCAGCGAACGGGTGAACCTGCTCAGGGATGTGGCGCGCCTGCGTCAGGACCTTCCTGACGAGGCGATCTGGGCCTGGCAGGACTTTACCCCCGGCACGGTCCTTCCGGGCGACGATGAAGTCGTGACGGAGCTTCTGGACGAACTGACCGCCCTGGTGGAGCGCTATCAAGGGTATCTGGACGGGGTGCCCACCGCCAACTCCTGGCCGGTGCCGTTTTCGATTCGAGCCCTGCGGCGCCTTCGCTTGGCCGACGGCGCGGTGCTGGCTGGATTGCCAGCGGACTTCCACCAGGTGCTCGCACTTGCTTTGGTGCAACCAGAAAGCATGGTGATACTGGAGGAGCTTGCAGCCGCTATTGTCGAGCATCGCCAGCTAACCACGGCTGCTGCTGAGCTAGTTGACCATGTCGATGGGGAGGTATCTCCTGCGCTGGCTCACCAAATTGCCGCTGCCGCAGACGAGTTGAAGGAGATTGGATATGGCGGTGGAACTCCGAGCAGGCTTGCGGAGCTGGCCGAAGGGCAAAAGAAGGGATGCGAACAGCTGCTCCGGATTGCTGAAGCGGTTCATAGCGTCAAGACGTGCTTCGCCTCGCCACTCCTATCGATTGACGACTGTCGACGTCTTACTGAGCTCCAACGGGTGCTTGCTGCGCTACCTGCGGAGCTAGCTGGCCAGTGGCATGCCGAGCATGCTCTTGAAGCGACTGCGTCTGCATTCCTTGACGCGCGCAACGTTTGTGAACAATTGGTGGCGTGCCTCAATGAACATGGTCGGTTCTTTCTACTTCGCTACCTTCCCGACCACATTGAGCTGGCCAAGCTGGCCAGAGAGTTGCGCGGCTTTCGTGGCTCGTTCTTCGCCTTTCTCTCGTCTCGGTATCGAACGCTACGCCGCACCGTCAAGGCCCTGCTGACTGACTCCAAGCAGGTTAGCGCTCCCCACCTGATCGAGCGGCTGGAAGGCCTTATCGATACGTTGGCCACCATTGCCGAGGTCCGTTCGAACGAGGCATATCGGCACAAGCTAGGGCCTCTCTACGTTGGCGTAGAGACTGACTGGGGCAAACTCGAGGAGTCCGTTTCCTGGGGGCAGAAGTTTGCGACTGCCGTCGGCTCCCAAAGTCACGCCCATACCCTGGCCCCGCGCCTCACCGAGCTGGCGCCAGCGGTCGCTACGGCCGCCGCACTCACGGCCAGCGCCAACAGCGAGCTGGCATCGTTACGTGAACCGCTTGGTTTAAGCTGTACAACGCGCATTAGCGATGTCCAAGCGAAGCTGACGCACGACCGGGAGCGTTTGTTGGCGCTCCTCCAGCCGATAAATGCACATCAGCGGCTGGCAAGTTTCGATATCGCATCGCTTTCTGCTGCTGCCCAGGCGTTTCTCGAGGCTCATCGTCTAGCAACCACCTTGGATGAAAAACGCTACCAGCAGCTTCTCGGGGTCGAGTATGCGGGGATGGCGACCGACATCGACCGACTGCTGCGATCGGCGCGGTGGCTGGCAGGGGTACGCGAACAGGGCAACTTCGCGGACGAGGTTGTGGCATGGCTGGCGGCAACTGACACCATCGCCCGCCGCGACCTCCTTGTGGACATACTTGAAGTAAACAGGGTGTTCTGGGATAGCTTCCCGTCGCTCTTCGCCCGACTTTCCAACTATGGCATGTTTGTCCCCGACAGCCTCTTCCACGGCGAAGAACATGACTGCCCTTTAACCGCTTTGGCCGAAGCGGCCACCAAGTGCCGGGAGCAGGTCCGTTACCTGGTGACCTGGGGCGATTACCGCCGTACCCTGGCGAGAGCCGATGGCCTTGACCTGGGGGTGGTGACGGAGGCCATTGATTGCGAACGTATTGCGCCCAACGAGAGCGCCGCCATCTATCGTCATGCGGTCTATGACTGCATGGCCCGTGAGATTATCGCCCGACATCCTGAGTTGGCTGGCTTTACCCGCGCCGAGTTTGAGGGGGTAAGGGAGCGCTATGCCACGACTGACCGGCAGATTATGAAGAACACACGGGGGAGGATTGCCCATATTGCCTCCAGTAGGCCCGTGCCGCGCGGAGTCGCCTATGGTCCCGTCAAGACCCACACCGACCTCGCACTCGTTGAACGCGAGCTAGCGAAGCAGAAACGGCACATCCCAATCCGGCAGTTGGTACGGCGCGCCGGCCGGGCATTGCAAGGTCTCAAGCCGTGCTTTATGATGAGCCCCCTCTCGGTCGCCCAATACCTTGAGCCGGGCCTTGTCAACTTCGACTTGGTGGTTATGGATGAGGCATCACAGCTTAAGCCGGAGGACGCCCTCGGTGCCATCTGCCGGGCGAAGCAATTGATTGTAGTGGGCGACCCGCATCAGCTGCCGCCGACCAGTTTTTTCGACCGTACCGATGGGGGTGGTGAAATCGAGGACGACGAAGCTGCTGCGGTCCAGGATACCGAGTCAATCCTCGACATCTGCATGACCACGTATCGCAAGCGCCGCTTGCGTTGGCACTACCGCTCAGAGCACGAGAGTCTGATTGCGTTCTCCAACAACCGCTTCTACGACAACGACCTGATCATCTTTCCGTCGCCATTGGGGAAACATCGTGATTACGGGGTACACCGCCACTACATAGAGGGGGCTGCCTACCAGAAAGGTCGCAACCGGCTTGAGGCGGAAGCAGTGGCGCAGGCAGTTATTGCCCACTTCCGCAACACGCCGGCGCTCAGTCTCGGCGTTGCGACCTTCAACCGGGAGCAGGCCGAACTCGTGCTCGACATCTTGGACCGGCTGCAGAAGGAGCAGCCGTGGCTGGAACAGGCGCTCAAGAAGACGGAGCAGACCGAGGAGCCGTTCTTCGTCAAGAACCTGGAAAACGTTCAGGGTGATGAGCGGGACGTCATCTTCGTAGCCACGACCTACGGCCCGGACCAGACCACCGGCAAGGTTTATCAACGGTTCGGCCCAATTGCGGGCGACACGGGCTGGCGGCGGCTTAACGTAATCTTCACACGGGCGAAGAAGCGGCTGGAATTGTTCACGTCGTTGCGCTCCGCCGACATTAAGCTTGGCGACAACCCCTCGAAGGGGGCCTTGGCCCTCAAGCAATACCTTGGGTATGCCGAAACCGGTCTGTTGCCTGACTATGGCACCATAGGCGGCCGAGAGCCAGACAGCGACTTCGAGGTCGCGGTTGCCCACCACCTCCATTGCAATGGCTTCATGACAGTTGCCCAGGTGGGCGTTGCCGGCTTCTTTATCGACATCGGCGTTTTGCACCAGGAGCGGGAAGGGGAGTTTGTGCTCGGCATCGAGTGCGATGGGGCAGCCTACCACTCGTCCAAATCCGTCCGCGATCGTGACCGGCTGCGGCAGGAGATACTTGAGCGGAAGGGGTGGCGAATACACCGGATCTGGTCGACCGACTGGTTCAAGAACCGTGACCGCGAAATACACCGGCTGCTTGCCGCTGTCCGTCAGGCGGTCGAGGCGCACGCGTCGGTGGCGGGTCCAGCTCCGGGCTTTCAGGAAGCGGTGGCGGCGGCTATTTCCTCACTTCACACTGAATCAAAACCAAAGGTGCCGACAACCACCGAGCCTACACCTGCTGCAGCGGCGGCCACAGCAAAGACTGCCAAAGGGTTACGAGAAGAACTTATCGAATACCGTCAGGCCAACATTCTCCCCTCCTTCACGGATGAGGGGAGAGGAATACTCCGCGACGAGATTCTCGATCGGCTTGTCAAGCAGATGCCGATTACCCGTGAGGAGTTCTACGCGGCGGTCCCGATGGAGTTACGGCAGCATACCGATGGCAAACAGATGCAGTTTCTTGATGACATCTTGGAGATTGTTGACGCATATACTTAAGCTTGCGCTGGTTCAATGTTAGGCGCGGTCAGGGAAGTGGACAGGAGAGAACAATGAGCACAGGAACATACGAGGAGTCACTACCTTGTGGGGGAAAACTGAAAGTCTCTAAAACCGCCTGGGAAATTTCTTACTACTTCCCGGGCCCTGATATAAGATACAACGGCACATTCGTTTCTGTGGCGGGCAACTCCATTGAGCAATATATTGCTGCATTGAATGACAATTGGGCTGACTATGAGCAACTCAAGTTATCCATTCCAAAGGGCGGAGAATTCACTAAGAGCGGAAAGATGGGCATGTCAATTCGGATTGGAAATTTAGCTCAGGGAGTATGTCTTCGTTCATACCACATGCCTATTAGCTCATACGAACAGTTGGAACGTGTCATAGCTGGCTATCGTTATGCGGCTCAGCGAGCACCGCAAATACAGAAATTCTTGGTTTCTCAGTAGGCAATACATG
>JACRPV010000267.1 GCA_016223015.1 Geobacter sp.
TCGGTGGCGATCCTGATCTGGTGGGTCATGTCCATGGCCTGGTTCGAGCTGTTGAGGATAACCTGCAGGGCGGCACCGGTCTCCTGCCCCAGTTGCACCCCTTTCTGCACCAGCTCCTTGGTCAGGGTGACATTGCTCGCCGCCGTCCTGGACTCGGTCATGATCTCTTCGATGATGCCGGTGATCTCGCCGGTGGACTGGCCCGTCTGCAGCGACAGGTTGCGGATCTCGTCGGCAACGACACCGAAGCTCTTGCCGTACTCGCCCGCCTGCGCCGCAATGATGGAGGCGTTGAGGGCCAGGAGATTAGTCCGCTTGGTAATGTCGTTGATGACGCCTACAATGCTCTCGATCCGGCTGCTGTTTTCCGAAAGGCGCTTGATCCCTTTGTAGGAAAGATCGACCGAGCACTGGATTTCCGCCAGGGAGGCTATGGTCTCTTCCACAACCGCCTTGCTCCGGTCTGCCTGGGCCTTTACCTGGCTGGAGACCTGATGGGAAACGACCGTGTTCTTTTCCACGTTGACAATGGTCGCATTGATCTCTTCCATGGCGGAGACCGATTTTTCTACTGTTTCCGAAAGTGCATCCAGATTGCGGGAGACCTGTTCGATGGCAACTGAGATCTCGCCCACTGCCGAACTGGTGTCGTCCACCGCTGCAAGCACGCTCTCGGAAGCCCCGGCAATATGGGCGGTATTGTCGGTCAAGGAATCGACGTACCCTTTCAGGTTCAAGACGTTGCGTGCGTATTCCTCGCGGTTTTTCAGCAGACCGGCAAAGGTATTCCCCAGCTCCACCGTCAGGGTGTCAATGGATTTGAGCAGGTTGATCCGGGTCATGGCAGATGCTGCCTGGTCAGCCACGAGCTTGACCGTGTCCACGTCCGAATCGTTGAGATCCCTCTTGGAAAACTTGTTGTCCACGCCAAAGACACCAACCGACTCTCCCTTGATGACGATGGGGCAGAGGATGAAACTGCGCGACCTGATGGGCGCCAGACCATCGTACGGGGGCTGGATATGATACTCCGGCGGCATGCTCCTGATATCTTCCACCAGGTAGGGGCGTTTCTCGACAATGGCCTTGTTGATTATGCCGACCCGTTCGTCAAGGGGGAGTACCACGGAGGAAGGGTCAAATCCTTCGCTGCGGTTGGCAGCAGCAAAGCGCAGTGATGTGCGCAGCTCGTCGATCATCAGGATGTTGACCCGCTCGTACCCGAGGATCTCGCTCAGGCCCTCGGCACAGAGGGACAGCACCTCCTGGAGATCGATGGTGCGCTGGATACGGCTGCTGATCTGGTGAAAGTTCTTGATGTTGTTGTCGAGGGCCTTGAAACGGGATTCGAAGATCTCCTTCTGGGAGGCAACCTGGTTGTTCAGGTCATCGAGCTGGACAGCCCTCTCCTGCAGCACATCTCCGCCCCTGCCGAGGAAAAAGCCGAGCCCACCCATCACCATGGCGGTTCCTATCCCCATATAGGTATAGAGCGCGGCATGATAGGGGCTCCGGGAAAGATCCGTCACCAGCAGCACGAAAAAGGTTTCGCTATCGGCAAAGAGCATTGCCTGCAAAAATGCCCAGACCACCGGAGCGCTGACGCCGAGGGCAACCCCAATGGCCGCATACCGAATCTTCCTGCCGTTTAACGATTGGCTCGTTTGCATAATAATGCCCAGAACCTCCCCTGGATATTTTCAATCCATTACATAAGCGACATATGTTTATTACTTGTCGGACTATCGATCCGGAACTGTAGCACAGAGTTGGCGCAACATGCGAGCAGGATATGTCGCCGGGCTAACGGCCAACCATGATCCCCAGCTCTTCGGCAGCTCGAACCATTTCCCCGTGCGGATTCACGAGCTTCAATTCCCGTATCGCCTGTTCAATGGGAACTGAACGGATCTTGGTCCCTCGCAGGCATGCCATCTGCCCATAGGCCTCCGCCTCGATCAACTCCAGCGCCTTGATGCCGAAGCGGCTACCCAGACAGCGGTCAAAGGTCGATGGCGATCCGCCCCGCTGCAGATGGCCGAGAACGGTCACCCTGGTATCCATATCCAGGCAGGTGGCGATTCGTGCCGCAACATAATCGCCTATCCCACCGAGCCGCTCCACCGGCTGACCGGCAGATGCCCCCGATTTAACAACCCGGTCGCCACCGCTGGGGAATGCACCCTCGGCCGCAACGAGGATGCTGAAGCGGCTGCCGCGACGACGGCGCTGATCGATGGCCTGACAGATCTTCACTATGGTAAAGGGGATCTCCAGGATGAGGATGACATCGGCGCCGCCGGATATGCCGGATTCAAGGGCGATCCAGCCGGCATACCGTCCCATCACCTCCATCACCATGACCCGATGGTGGCTTTCCGCAGTGGAGTGGAGCTTGTCCAGCGCATCAGTCGCGGTTTCCAGCGCCGTATTGTAACCAAAGGTCACGTCGGTCTCCATCAGGTCGTTGTCGATGGTCTTCGGCACCCCGACCACGGGAATGCCTTTCTGCATCAATTGCAACGCAATCGCCAGCGAACCTTCGCCGCCGACCACGACAATGGCGTCGATCCCCTTTTTCCTGACGGTCCGGACAACCTCGTCCGAGACATCGACGATTTCCTTCTTTCCGTCTTTTTCAATTACCCGGGAGAATGGGGTGCCCTTATTCGTCGTCCCCAGGATCGTCCCCCCACGCGGCAGGATGCCCCGCACGTCGTCCAGCCCGAGCGGCCTGATTTTCGTTTCATCGAGCAGGCCGTCAAAGCCGTCTTCGATGCCGATCACCTGCCAGTTCCTGTGCAACAGGGCACCTTTCACCACACCGCGGATAACGGCGTTCAGTCCGGGGCAATCCCCACCACCGGTCAGGATTCCAATAGTTTTCGCCATACGATTCATGCCTCCTGGCATCTACTCTGCTGTTGCAACGGTCTCAACAGCTGCGTCATAGTCCGCAAAGGCCAGGGCAGCAGCTCCCAGCACTCCGGCATCATCACCCAGTTCAATTCTGACAACCGCCACCCGTGCAACCGCCGGCCTGAAGCCCCGCATGTGGATCTCCCGGCGCATTGCCTCCCCCCAGAGCGGAAAGCTCGCCGCTACCCCCCCACCGACAACGATCGCCTCGATATTGAGCAGGTTTATCACCCCGGCTGCGGCAATACCGAGACAGCGACCGGCGCCTGCCACCAGCGCAGTTGCAGAGGCGTACTGTTCCAGGCAGCCACGGTTCCCACAGGGGCACGGCCTCCCGTCTGGCTCCACGGTCATATGACCGAATTCTCCGGCAAAACCGTCGCTCCCGGTCCAGAGGCGGCCATCGAGAATCAGACCGCCCCCCACACCGGTCCCGAGCGTTACCATGAGAAAAGAACGATACGGCCTCCCTGCCCCGAACCGTTGCTCGCCACAGGCGGCAACATTGGCATCGTTGCCGACAACAGCCGGAAGAGCGGTCGACTGCGCCAGTTCCCGCGCCAGGTTTACCCCCTCGCAATGAGGCAGGTTCACCGACGACAGGATCTCCCCGCTCCGGGTGACCAGCCCTGGCATACCGGCGCCTGCGGCCACCAGACGGCACCCCAGTTGCGGGGCCTGCTGTTGCAGTTCCCGGATGCCTGCGGTCAACTGATGCAGAAAACCGGCGCGAGTCGTCTCCGTCGGCAGTCGGAGCCGGGAGCAGACGTCGCCATCTGCCGTTACCAGGGCAAAGCGAAGGTTGGTACCGCCGATATCGATCCCGACAGCGGCCGCTCCCCCGCTCATACCGCACCGCCCGAAGAGATCTCGTCAAACAGGGGGCGCAGCCGGTCGTAGGTAGCCAGAAGCGCCTCGGGAACAACCCTCACCTCTGCCACGACAGACATGTAGTTGGTATCGCCATTCCAGCGGGGAACCACATGCATGTGAAGGTGTTCGTCAACCCCGGCGCCCCCTGCCTTGCCCAGGTTCATGCCCAGATTGTACCCCTGGGGTGTGGATGCCGCAGCCAGGACAGCTCGGCAGAGGCGAACCGTCTTCATGAAATCGAGCATTTCCGGGTCGGTCAAATGGTCGAGTTCGGCGGTGTGCCGAAAGGGGACTGCCAGCAGGTGACCGTTGGTATAGGGATAGAGGTTGAGCATGACGAACGTGTGCTGCGACCGGTGGATAATGAGCCGCTCACGGTCGGTTTCCGCATCGTCCCCCACGCAGAAGATACACCCCTCAACCTTGTCCGCCGTGATATATCCCATGCGCCAGGGCGCCCGCAGAAGTTCCATACTGAGTTCATCGCCTTTTTCAAAAAAGTTGCGCCGCCACCTACCGAAATAGGGTTGTTCGGGTATGATTGAAAGTAAATACTAACGAATAACTCCCGTTTGACAACCCTTGGCCGCAACAACCATGCAAAATCTGCGGTATTATTTTATTTTACCCAGAATAAAGTCTTGACATCAATTCGGTTATGGCAATAATGTAGAACAACTTTTGATTGGAGCCCACCTTACGAGAAAAATCCCCTCCATGGCAGCCCAGTCAATTTTTACCCTCAGTAAAATTCCGCAAGGAGGTAAGCGTAATGAGCAAGAAACAGGAAGCACTGGATTATCACTCCAGTGGTCGCAAAGGGAAGATCGAGGTCATTTCATCCAAGCCGTGCATCACCTCCCGCGATCTTTCGCTGGCATACTCACCAGGGGTTGCCGAACCCTGTTTGGAGATCGAGAAAAATCCCGAGGATGCCTACAAATACACCGCCAAAGGAAACCTCGTCGCGGTCCTTTCCAACGGCACGGCCGTCCTGGGGTTGGGCGACATCGGGGCGCTGGCCGGCAAGCCGGTCATGGAGGGAAAAGGGGTCCTCTTCAAGCGTTTTGCCGATATCGACGTCTTCGACATCGAGGTCGATACCAAGAACGCGGATGAGATCATCAGGGTCTGCGAGTTGCTGGAGCCGACCTTCGGCGGCATCAACCTGGAAGACATCAAGGCCCCAGAGTGCTTCTACATCGAGGAGAGGCTCAAGGAGACCATGAACATCCCGGTCTTCCACGACGACCAGCACGGTACGGCCATCATCTCCGGCGCCGCTCTCACCAATGCCCTGGAGCTGGTGGGGAAAAAGTTCCAGGATATCCGCATCGTCGTCAACGGCGCCGGCGCCTCGGGCATCGCCTGCGCCCAGATGGCCATAACACTCGGTGCGAAAAAGGAAAACCTCATCCTCTGCGACACCAAGGGGGTCATCTTCAAGGGCCGGACAGCCGGGATGAACGAGTACAAGGAACGGTTCGCCATCGAGACCAATGCGCGTACCCTCGAAGATGCCATGAAAGGGGCCGACGTGGTCTACGGCCTTTCCAGCAAGGGCGCCTTTACCCCGGAGATGATCCAGAGCATGGCCCCGAATCCGGTCATCTTCGCCATGGCCAACCCCGATCCGGAGATCACTCCGGAAGAGGTCGCCGCGGTCCGGGCCGACGCCATCATGGCCACCGGCCGTTCCGACTACCCGAACCAGGTGAACAACGTCCTCGGTTTCCCGTTCATCTTCCGCGGCGCCCTCGATGTCCGGGCAACCACCATCAACGAGCAGATGAAAAAGGCCTGCGTTCTGGCCCTGGCCGAACTGGCAAAGGAAGACTGCCCCGATTCGGTCTGCCGGGCTTACGGCAACAAGAAATTCGAGTTCGGCCGCGAATACATCATCCCCAAGCCCTTCGACCCGAGGGCACTCCTGCGGGTTGCCCCGGCCGTTGCCAGGGCGGCCATGGAGTCGGGGGTTGCCCGCCTGCCCATTGCCGACATGGAAAAGTACCTGGAGCACCTGGAAACCCTGCAGGGAAAGGCCAAGGAAACCCTGCGGATGATCATCAACAAGGCCAAGACCGATCCGAAACGGGTGGTTCTGCCCGAAGGTGAGCACGAAAAGATCCTCCGTGCCGCCCAGGTGATGATCGAGGAGGGGATCGCCTATCCCATCCTGCTGGGGAACCGCGTCGAGATCCAGAAGTCTATCGATCGGCTCAATCTCGACCTGAACGGCGTCACCATCATCGACCCGGACGACACCCCCGACACGGAGCGGTACGCCCAGGCGCTCTTCGAGCAGCGGCAACGGAAAGGGATCACCTTGACCGAAGCGAGACGGATGATCAGACGGCGCGGACGCACCTATTTCGGCTGCGAGATGGTGCGGTGCGGCGATGCCGATGCCCTCCTCTCCGGGATCGATGCCCACTATCCGGACATCATCCGCCCTGCCCTGGAGGTGATCGGCAAGAAAGAGGGGCTTTCCAGCGTCCATGGCCTTTATGTGATGGTCTTCAAGAAAGGAACCTTCTTCCTGGCCGACACCACCGTCTGCATCGAGCCGACACCGGAAGAGCTGGCCGAAACCGCCATCCTGGCAGCCGACAAGGCCAGGCTCCTGGATATCGAGCCCAAGATCGCCATGCTCTCCTTCTCCAACTTCGGATCGGTACAGCATCCCCAGACCATCAAGGTGAAAAAGGCTGCCGAGATCGTCAAGCAGCGCGCCCCCGAGCTGACCGTCGATGGCGAGATGCAGGCCGACACCGCGGTGATGCCCGAAATCCTCACGGAAAACTACCCCTTTGCCAGCCTGAAGGGGGCGGCCAACATCCTCATCTTCCCGGACCTTAACTCCGGCAACATCTGCTACAAGCTCCTCACCCGCCTGGGGGGCGCGGATGCCATCGGTCCGATCCTGATGGGGATGAACAAGCCGGTCCATGTCCTGCAGCGCGGCGACGACGTGATGGACATCGTCAACATGGCAGCCATTGCCGTGGTGGACGCGCAGAACAACTAGCCGTCTCTGCCCGGAACCGGCGGACAGAGGCACGCATATATCCCCAGTTGAGCCCTGACAGGGCTGCCGCACGGCAGCCCTGTTTTCTTGTTATCTTGGCTCGCCTTGTGCTACGATTCATTCTAATGAAACCATCTCGACAGAGGGAGCATTGCGGAAAACCCCATGGAATATGATCTAAACACCATACCTCCCCCATCAGCACACCATGCGCCGCACGCCATATTCCCCAGGATGCTGGCCTTTTCACTGGGAATCCATGTCATTTTTGCCATCTTCATCATTTCCGGAAATGGCGGTCAGCGCGGTCTGCCCACCATCAACTTCATCGATCTCACCATGAGCGAGTCCCCCTCCCCTGCCGCGCCAAAGGCCGCCTCACAGACCCCCCCGGCTCGACCGGCCCCCATGGCCGAAACTACGGAAACTACCCGGGAACCGGAGCCGCAACCCGCTCCTCCCCCCAGCGAGGCGGAACAGCTCACGGAAACCTTGAAAAATGCCGTCAGTTCCGCGGCCCAGCAACCGGAAGCCCTGCAGAAGGCCTCTTTTGGCCTCGGCCTGATGAACGGCCACTTCAGTACCCTGGCAGACGGCCGCAGCCTGCGTGACGACATGCGCGAGTACTATCTCGACATGCTCAGGACGATCAACGAAAAGTGGTGGGTGGACGGCGGCCATTTCGAAGGTGCCAGGGGTGCAATCATCAACATCGTAGTGGCCCGAAACGGCGAGATCGTCAATGCCAGGGTCATCCAGAGCTCCGGCAACCCCCAGTACGACCGGACAGTGCTCAAATCGCTCCAGGCGGCCAGCCCTGTCCCTCCGCTTCCCGAGCATTTTGCCGGCGGCTATTTCACGGCACCCATCCGTTTCAACGCGCCGCTCAACCTCCTCTCCGCTCCGGCAGGATAGGTCTGCCCCTTCACCTTGCTGCCGGGTGTGGTACAATGGGATCATCCCCCACGAGGACTCCCATGAGCAACCCGCAGCGCGACGCCATCCTGAACGCCATCGAGACCGTTACCGGCAGCTACCTGCAGGGAAAGGTCCGGGCCGTGAAGCTCTCTTTCATCGCCCTCCTCTCCGGCGGCCATATTCTCCTGGAGGATATCCCCGGCCTGGGGAAGACCACCCTGGCCCTGACCCTGGCAGGGATTCTGGGCCTCACCTTCGGCAGGATCCAGTGCACCAGCGACCTGCTCCCATCCGACATTACCGGCCTCTCCATCTTCAATCGCGACGAAAACCGCTTCACCTTCATCCGCGGCCCGATCTTCAACAACATCCTTTTGGCGGACGAGAGCAACCGCGCCATGCCCAAGACCCAGAGCGCCATGCTGGAGGCGATGGAGGAACGGCGCGTTACCGTGGAAGGGGTCACCTACCAGCTTCCCGAGCCGTTCCTGGTGATCGCCACCCAGAACCCGACCGAACAGGTCGGCACCTATCCCCTGCCCGAATCGCAGATGGACCGCTTCCTGATCAGGACCGGCCTCGGCTACCCGCCTGAGGAGGTCGAACAGGCGATCATCAGGCATGGCAGCATCCGCGACGAGATCCGCGAGATCCCGCCGCTCCTCTCTGCCGAGGCGATCCTGGCGACCCAGCGCGCCATTCGCGACCAGGTCTACCTGTCGGACAAGATCACCGGCTATATCATGAAACTGATCCTCGCCACCCGCGAACATCCGCTGGTCGCGGCCGGCATCTCCACCCGTGGCGGCATCAACATCACCCAGGCTGCCAGGGCTCACGCCTTCCTCGACGGCCGCGACTACGTGGCGCCCGAGGATGTCCTGGCCGTAGCCATCCCGGTCGGGGCGCATCGACTCGTCTGCCGCAACGAAAACGAACACCTGGACAAGGAGGAGATCCTACGCTCCGTCCTCAGAAACGTGCCCGTCCCGCTGGCCTGAGCATCACGAGGACCGGCGCGCTGTACGTCGCCACCACCCTCCTGCTCGGTTTTGCCGCGGTCAATACCGGCAACAACCTCCTCTACCTGCTTGTCTCCATCCTGCTCGGCTTCATGGCCACATCAGGCCTCCTGGGGTGGCTCAACATCCGCTGGCTCGACTGCAGCGTCCGCTTCCCGGACGAACTCTACAGCGGCCGGCCGACCCAGGTCACCATCCGCCTCACCAACCTGAAACCCCGGCTCCCCTCCTACCTGCTCCGGATCCAGCTCCTCGGGGCATCGTGCAGCCTCACCGTCGTCAATGGGGGTGCCACGCAGGCCACCTCTTTCCTGCACACCTTTTCCGGCCGGGGGAGGCATGCCGCCGGCGCAGCCAGAATCTGCTCGCCGTTCCCGGTGAATTTCTTCGTCCGCTGCGTGGAAATCGACTGCGACGGCGAGGCAGTGGCATTCCCGGCACCGGCGGCTGCAACGCACGCCCCCTTCAGCGTCAGGGACGGCAGCTCCGGCGAGATCCAGAGAACCGAACGGGGCATAGACGGCGACATGCTCACCATCGCGGACTATACCGGAACCGAGCCGCTCAAGATGATCCACTGGCGTCTTTCGGCCCGCCACGAAGGATTCAAGGTCAAGGAGTTGGGAACCGCGCGCAACGAACCGGTCATCATCGACCTGACCGCAGCCGCAGCGCTCCCCCTGGAGGAACGGCTCTCCTTTGCCGCCCATCAGATCAACCACTTCAGTCGGGAAAACCGGGCGGTGGGGCTCAAACTGGCTGCGGGCAGGACAATCCCGGCCGCGAGCGGGCGCAGTCACCGCCTGCGGCTGCTCACGGAACTGGCGCTCTATGATGCGACTCAACCGGCTGCTTGAAATCCTGGTCCTCCTGATCGCCCTCATCGGGGTGATCCCGCTCTATCCGCATCTGGAGCCGCTCCCCAGGGTCATCCTGCCGACTGCCGCCATTGCGGGCCTGATACTGCAGCGCAAGGGGATTCGCCCCCCGGCTTCCCTTTTCACCGCGGTTTCGCTGCTGCTCTTTCTCTTCTATGCCCTCCGTTTCGGTCGCGACAACGTCGTGGTGCCGGCGGCCAACCTGCTGGCGATCTTTCTCGCCGTGCGCCTGGCAGGCGAACGGAGCAACCGCGCCTACCTGCAGACCTGCGCCCTGGCGCTCTTCTGCCTGGCAGCCTCCACCCTGTTCAGCCTGAGCCCCCTGTTTCTCGTCGCGCTGGTGATGCTCCTGGTCCTGATCGTCTCGGCCCTGGTCTTGTTGACCTTCAATGAAACCGACCCTTTGCTGGCGCTCAGCCGCCCCGAGCTGGCAACCCTGGGCAAGGTGATCGCCTGCAGCGGTGGCGCCAGCCTGCTGCTCATGCTCTTTTTCTTCGCCATCCTCCCCAGGACCCAGATCCCGCTCTGGGACACCATGCCCGGCCAGGGACGGAAAGCGTCGGGACTGAGCGACCGGGTGCAGCCCGGCAGCACGACGGCCATCGAAGCCGGGCGGGGCATCGTCTTTCGCGCCGCAATGGCGCCACTGGACAGCCAGCAGTTGTACTGGCGCGCCGTCGTCTTCAACCGCTATTCGGCAGGCGCTTGGGTGCGACAGCCGCCCCCGCCGGGTGAGGAGTCGATCCGGCCCAGGGGCGCCCCGGTACGGCAGGCCATCTTTCCCGAGGCGGGCAAACTCCCCTATCTCCCCGGCATCAACGTGACCGCCAGGATCTCCGGGGTCAGATCGACCACCGCGGGCGACCTGGTGACCACCTCCCCGGCGGTGACCCGCCGCAGGACCACGTACGAGGCATTCTCGGCTCCCGGCGATACCCTGGCGCTGCGGCGCCCCATCGATCGTCCCTTCTATCTCCGCCTGCCCAAAGACCTGCCGCCGCGCCTTGCCGCCGCAGCTGCGAAAATAGGCCGCACAGGACGGACCGACCAAGAGCGTCTCTCCCTGGCGCGGGAACTCTTCCGCTCCCTCGATCTCAGGTATGCCACCAGGAACCTCCCCACCGGCAGCAACTCCCTCGACCTGTTTCTCTTTGACCGCAAGCAGGGCTACTGCGAATTCTTCGCCTCGTCACTTGCCCTGATCATGCGGGGTGCCGGCGTGCCGTCAAGGGTCGTGGGAGGATACTACGGCGGCAACTACAACGAGCTGGGGGGATACTACGTCATTACCGACGAACTGGCCCACGCCTGGACCGAGATCTACCTGGAGGGAAAGGGGTGGGTAACCGTGGACCCGAGCACCTGGGCATCCGGCTTTGCCGAGCTCGGCAACGAGCGGAACCGGAGCCTGTCGAGACGCCTTGCCACCATGGCCGACACGCTCAATTACTATTGGGAGCTGGCCGTCATCACCTATGATCTCGAACGACAGCTGCAGCTGGTCAACAGGGCCGGGGAGCAGATGCACCGGCTGACGATGCCCAAAAACCTGCGCCGAAACGGGCTCGTGGCGGTGCTCGCAGTGGCAGCCATCTCTATCGTCGTGCTCCTGGCCCGGCGACGCCGTCTTTCCCCTGAAGAACGGCTGCTCAGGCAATTTGTCGCACTGGTCGAACCGGGCGGGGAGATGCCGCCGGAGACCGGCATCCTCGAACTGGCGACACGGATGGAAGATCCGCGCGCCATCCGCTTCGCCATGCTGTACAGCAGCGCAGTCTACCACGACCGGCCACTCGGCAGGGAGGAGCGCCGGGAACTCTCCTCGCTCCTGAAGGCATTGCGGAAGGACCGCCGCCGGAGCTGACGGCCCCGCCTCCCCGTTTCGCCTTGACATGCCCCACCTCTTCCATTATTTTCAGTCCGTTACCCTATCTGACCATTTCCTCGTGACAGGTATCCGTTGAGTTCCAAAAAAGACAAATTTCTGGAAAGCGCGCAGAAGTTTATCATCAAGGGCCAGATCGACAAGGCCGTGAAGGACTTGGAACAGGCCA
>JACRPV010000030.1 GCA_016223015.1 Geobacter sp.
GGTATCTCTTCACCGCGAGCATAGCATTTCTTCACCCCCGCGACCCTGCCGGCAAGGTTTCTCAGAACCGCAGGAACTTCCAACAGGACATCTATGCCACGAGCACGTACCAGCGGAAGATACCTGAGGACCATCAACGTATCGCCAAAACCCTGTTCGGCATAAAACAGGATGCTCCCGGTTGCAGAGCCGCCATCCCACAGCGGATGATCGGTATGACGCCAGGGAACCGGATCGTGGGTCATAAACCTGAGTTCATACCCTCGCCAACCTGCCGGCATTTCGCCGAGCAAAAGCTGCAACAGGCTTTGCGCAAACTGCAGGTCGGCAGAATTGGGGAATTGATCCGTAAGCTTGAGGCTCATTGCGAGCGCTTCTTTGATTCGGCCTTGCTCCTGCACGCTGACACAGAGGTTATGTGCCGCTTCCTCCAGAGAGGGTTTGAGTTGGAGTGCATGTCGAAATGCTGTTTCGGCCTGCTCGAACTGCAACAACTCCCGACAGGCGAGGCCAAGATTATACGCTGTCTCCGCCAAAGCCGGATTATCTGCAAGGATCTGCCGGTATGCAGCGGCAGCTTCCCCATACCGGCCCCGGCGGTGGAACTCCTCGGCACGAACAACCCTGGCATCGAGCTGTTCGCTGCTCTCTTCTCGTGCTAGCTTCATCATCATGCTCGGCAAGAACTACTCCTGTCTCATGGTCTCGACTTTCCGAGTATTGTCGTGAACCCCAGAAGTCAGGATATTGACACAACGTGCCAATATCCCACTCAATTTCAAGGCAATTTTGCCGATATTATCTGAACAAGGTGCAAAATACTGCCAGAACACGGAGAGTAGAAGGCTTTCCAGCCCCTCGCTCCTTAGCATACATCTTGCTTCCAGAGACAATGCACCTGAGCATTTTGCAATAATCACTCCTGACAAACACCCGTTTGTGAGGTTTCGAAAGTCACCGGGAGGTTATCATGGCTGTTGAAGCCGCCGAAAAAATGTTTTCCGCTTTGCTTGCACAGCAGACGGTGCGAGAAAGCGTGGCCAATTCCTCTCTCTCCAGTGGCGTTAGCCTCTTGCAGAAAAAGAAGTATAAAGAGGCTGTTTCCTCATTTCAGCAGTCGATCGCCATGAAACCGGACCAGGTAGATGCATATAACCTGATGGCTTCAGCATACCTGCAACTGGATGACAAAAAGAAAGCCACTGAAGCCTACAAGATGTCACTACGCGTCGATCGTACCCAGGTCGACCCTCGAATCAATCTGGCAAATATCTATATCGACGACAAGAATTACCGTGAAGCCGAATCCCAGCTGAAGGCGGCCATACTCAATGATCCTGCCAACACCCTTGCACACTACACCCTGGGAAACATGTACATACAGACGGACCGACTCCGAGAGGCTGAAACGGAACTCAAGACCGTAACCCGGCTTTCACCGAGAGATGCAAACGGCTACTACAGCCTGGGAGTTACCTACAACAAACTTGGTGATTACGGAAATGCCGTGACGCAACTGACCAAGGCGACCTCCATGAAGCAGGATTTTGCCCTTGCCATCTACCAACTCGGTTTGGCCTATAACGGCCTCGACAAGAAGGATCTGGCTCAGGACCAGCTTACCACCCTGAAGGGCATCAAGACATCCCAGGCCGTCGACCTTGCGGATCAGCTTTCTCTGTCGCTTGCCACACCCAAGATTTTTTCGTTTAATAAGGCCAACAGCTCGTTTATTCCGACGTTCGGTCCGGCAACGCCGCTTTACATGCTTGACATGTCGTTTTTGAACGCACCAAATGCCAGCAAAGACTTAACCATGCAATTCCAGTTCGACAGCACCATGGATGTCGCGTCGGTGACCAATATCGCCAACTGGTCCATACGCCGTGCTGCAAATGCAACCACAGGGTCTTATGTTGCATCGAATAACGATGCCATCGTCGCCCCGTTGCCGAAGTCGGTGATGTACGATCCGACTACCAAGCAGGCAACCCTGACCTTCACCATAAGCCAGAACTCTTCGGGCACGGGAACCATCGATCCGTCCCATCTGGTTTTCAAATTCAGCGGCAAAGATATCAATGGCAAACTGATCGACTCTTCTGCCGACGAATTTGCCGGTATCATTAATGAACCGTTCTAATCACACGACAGCGACCAGATAGTGCAAATGACCCAGAAACCTTCCGTCGACCTCAAAGCGCATCTGCGCCCTGACACGCAAGTCAGGGTTGCAATACATCTTCCCGACAATTCCATCATCGATCTCTATGCCATGATCGTTCGTATTGAGGACGACCTCCTGCACATGGAGACATTCCGAAGCAGCAAAACACAGCTTGCCATAGTCCCTCACGGTGCCCGCGTAGTCGTCATGAGCAGCGAAACATGGGCATTCTGCAGAGGAGAAGGAATCTTCGAGGCTGCCATTGACCTCAACTTTGCAGTCAGGATCCGTGGCGAACTGGAAATTCAGCAGCGGCGGGAATTTTTCAGAATGGACGTCTATATACCCGTTGTCTATTCTGTTCCGGCGGATCAGCAGATGACTACGGTCGAAGGGATGTGGAAAGCTCGGCGCATGATGACCGAAAGTGGCCCTCCCCCAAGGACGATACCCTGGCAGGGAAGTTTCAAGATTCTCAACTGGAATGATCACCCGAACATCGATCCCTGTCGGGTCAATCTAAGCGGCGGGGGGATTCGCATAAAAATACCCGAGCAGTTGACTCCCGGGACTCTGGTTGACCTGGATATCTTCCTGCCGGCAACTACCCTGCGCGTCATCAGCGCAGTCGGTTCGGTCATTCGCTCCACAGAGGTCCTGCTCAACCTGGAGCCTAACCCCTCCTACGTCACTGCCATGGAATTCGCCCATCTCTCCACCAAGGATCGAGAGCTCATCATCTCCTACCTCTTCAATGAGCAACGCAACAGCCTGCGAATCCAGAACGAAATCTAACCGCAACGACTTTGCAGTGCGCGGGCAAGACCGACGCTGCAGGATGCCCGCAGATATCAGCATTGCGTCACGGCAAATCCGGAACGAAAATCACCTAGGGCTCACCTAGTTCACTGGCTCCCGACAACATAACGATATCTACGCGGCGGTTCTTTGCCCGTCCTTCATCAGTGCTATTCTCGGCAACCGGTCGGTATTCACCGTAACCGGCAGCCGACATCCTGTCCGGATCGTATTCGTAGGTCTCAATCAGGTAATGAACGATATTGGTGGCACGTGCCGTGGACAATTCCCAATTGGAATGGAACTGGCCGGAATGGATCGGGATGTTGTCCGTATGGCCCTCAACACGGAATGGATTTGAGTACTGGCTGAGGGATTCGGCTATCATTGCCAGGAGTTCACCAGATCCCTTTTTCACCGTTGCACTGCCGGAATCAAAGAATCCGGCTTCTTTGAGGCTCACCACCAGACCACGACGGTTGATGCTGAGGCTGACCTTGTCCTGGGCGCCGCTTTTCAGCAGATAGGCTTCAATGGATGCCTTTATTGCCAGGAAATCCTTTTCCTCCGCATGGGAGCGCTGACGTGACTTGGCAGACTGTTTCCGGGAGGGGACAGGGGCAACCTGTGGTCTGAGATTCGGGATGATGCTGATGTTGCCGGCATCGATTACCGCAGGCTTGCCTCCCATGGAAGTAGTGCTGTATCCGAACGATTCGCGCAATGACTGCATGACCTCTTCGACCTTTTTCTTATCGGTCTGGGACATGGCATAAAGGGTCGTAAACACTGCAAAAAGCAGCGTAATGAAGTCGGCATAGGAAACCAGCCAGCGTTCGTGGTTTGCCTCTTTTTCGTGTTTCTTCTTGCGTGCCATTACTCCCCGCTATTTCTTCTCTGGACCATGATCCGGGATGAATGCCCGCAATTTCTGTTCGATAAAGTGCGGATTCTCGCCATTCTGTATGGAAATGAGACCTTCGATAATCATCTGACGACGCAGCAGTTCGTCCTTGATCCGGTGCTTGAGCTTGGTGCCGAAAGGGATACAGACAAGGTTTGCTGTCATAAGACCGTAAATCGTCGCAACGAAAGCTACGGCGATCCCTGCACCGAGCTTGGAGGTGTCGGACAGGTTGCTCATGACGTGGATCAATCCGAGAACCGCGCCGATGATCCCGATGGTCGGAGCATACCCACCTGCTGATTCAAAAAACTCTGCACTGACCTTTTCATGTTCTTCGTATGATTCGATCTCGATCTCCAGAGCTTCCCGAAGTTTCTGGGGGTCAATGCCGTCAACAACAAGGGAGATCCCCTTCTTCGTAAAGGGGTCCTTGATGGTCTGCGCCTCCTGTTCCAGAGAGATAAGACCATTCCTTCGAGCCTTGGCAGCATAGCCGATCATATCCTTGATGATGTTCTCATGCTTCTCCTTGGGCATGAAAAACGCTTTTGGCGCATCCTTGAAGGCCTTGATGACTGCAGGCAACGGAAAGCTGACGAATGCCGCGCCAAACGTACCGCCCAGAACGATCAATGCAGCAGTCGGCTGCAAGAGAGCCTTCATGTGCAGTCCTTCGAGCGCGGCTCCACCGACGATGGCTCCGAACCCGAGCACCAGACCAATTATCGTTGCTAAATCCATATACCCTCGGTAACTTGCGGAAAATGGGTTGCTGGTTACTGCCTTTCAAGCTTGCAATAGGGGCGAAATTTTTCGGCATTGCGCCGCTGAAGATATTTCTTGTATTCCGACGGTGCGGCACGGTGAAGGATTCTTGCCTGGTGAAGCACGATCCTCTCGATAATGACCCTGGCAGGTTCCAGAACCAGATAGCGATTGCCGTTGGAGAGGGTAATGTGCGTATCTGGGGACTCCTCCACCACCTCAATCATCGCCGGGTTGAGGTACATCTCACTTCCGTCAAGTCTTGTCAGCCTGATCATTGTCCCCTCGCGCTCCACGTCTAAGATTAACTTCGGCTAAATCACGGCAATCCTTAAGCCTTCCTCAGGATTTAACCCGCGTGAAACGTATATTTCACGCTCGGCACAAAATCATCCCGCGTGGCAGGAAACCCCGACAGGCTCATTTCGCACTGGCATCATTTCTATTTAAGGTAATCAAGCAATGAGAGTTGGCTGATTTTGGCGGTCGCCGACAGAGCAGCTTCGAAAGCGGTCTGCTGCTGTGTGAGTTCAATGGCTGCTTTTGCATAATCCACGTTTTGACGTTCCGAGATGATCGACTTTGCCGTGTTCTGGTCGCGGGTAACCATTTTTTTGGTACTCAGGAGCCGCGTCATCCTGCCGGCCACATCGCTCCGCGCATTGGATACCTGCTGAGAACCTTTGTCCAGGTTTGCGGCATTCAACTGTATGGCAGGGACATTATTGCTCTCAATGGCTGCGATGAGTCCGTCCAGTGCAGCAAACAGGTCCACCGAACCGTAGGTTCCCGTGCCACTGAAAAGCTCGCTGCCTGAAACATTTATCTCCACCTTTGACGAACGCGAGACCTCTACCTGGATCTTGTCATCAGTGCCGCGGAAATTACCGCCGAAAAGAAGACTTGCGCCTGTTTTGGTGATGGTTGCCGGAGTATCAAGAGTGATGGTCCCCGAGGCCGGAATGGCAGCAATCTTCGTCCCAGCAGGGATACCCTCTCCGCTGACCGGCATCCCCACCGATAGAGTGCTGGTATCAAGGCCGGTAATGCTGTTTGTCCCGTTGAGATCGCCCGTAAGGGCACTTCCCGCAAACGGAGCCGCATTAAAGGGAGGGCCGAAGGTGAGCCGGACCCCGCTGCCCGATGCTGTTGCACTGTTGTTCAGTGTGATGGCATTCCCCGGTCCGATGCTGTTGAT
This sequence comes from Geobacter sp., assembly GCA_016223015.1. GTDB lineage: Bacteria > Desulfobacterota > Desulfuromonadia > Geobacterales > DSM-12255 > Geoanaerobacter. Next base: position 5,836 of record JACRPV010000030.1, read on the forward strand.
CACCGTATTCGCCGGAATCCCATCTCCGCTTACCGCCATGCCGACAGAAAGGTTCGTCACATCGATATTGGCAATTCCGGTGGTTCCGTTGGTATCACCTGCCACTGACAGGGTACTGTTTTTGTACCCACCGAATATATACTGGTCGCCAAGTTGAATATTGGCCATATCCAGCAGTTGCTTCCGCATCTCCTTCAACTGCGAGACGCTGTTGTTACGCACCGACGTATCAGTAGTGCCGCTGGAGATGGTGGAAGCTACACCCTTGATGTTGTTGAGCACATCACTGACACCCTGCAGGGCCGTCTCGTTGAAATCGAGCCACAGATTTGATTTTGTGATGTTACTCAGGTACTGATCCCCTTCTTTGACCTTATTCTGCAAGTCCAGGATCTGCCGTGAGGTAATGGGATCATCACTGGGGCGGAGGATGTTCAGACCCGCGCTGATCTGTTCATTGAGCCGGTCGAGTCGGGCACGTCCCTCCTGGATGTTGTACAAAGCATTCTCTGATGTCATCATCGGTGTAACGCGCATGAGATTCTCCTATCTAACCATGTCGAGAACGGTATCCAGCATCTCTGTGGCTGTGTTCAAGACCTTGGAACACCCCTGGAAGGCTCTCTGGTATTTGATGAGATTAGTCAATTCCTCGTCCAGCGAAACACCGGAGTTGGACTCGCGCAGGTTGTCCAATTGCTTGAGAAACGCCTCACCCTGCGAGACCTCATTATTGACGCTCTGCAGATCTACACCTACGGTACTGGTGAACGCATTATAGAAACCGCCCAGTGAGGTGGAACCACTGGAAAAGGTAAGGGATGTTTCCCATATCTGTGCAATGGACAAGGCGTTTTCATTGTTGCCTGCCCCTCCGCTGGAGCTGGCGGGGTCGGTGGACGACGCAGCAAGATCGTTCAGATCGGTGATGGCAACCGAAAGGGTGGCGCTGTTAACACCGGAGAAGATGTAATTGGCATTGGTGTTTGCCGAGGTAGTTGCTGTCGAAAGGGTGATTGAATGTGCAGCCGCCGGGGGCGATGAATACGGAGTAGCGGTTATGGTCGTGCCCGCAGGGATTCCCGGTCCAGAAACCGTCATCCCGACGGACAGGCCAGTTGTATCGATATTGCTGATAACGTTACTGCTGCCGGTAGTCGTACCTGCCAACGTGGTAGACGACACGGTGAAGAGATCGTTGCCGGTAGACCCATTCAGGCCATAACCGGTCTCGTGCAGCGTATTGACCTCCCTGGCAACGGCATTGGCCAGTTCGTTCAGCTTGTCCAGATATCCGGGGATGACGGAGTCTCTCACCTCAAGGATCCCACCGATCTTCCCCAGCGAATTGTTCGACCCGCCCACGGTAGCGGTGATGTCCGTCCCTGTTGCCGAATCTGACGACGGTGGTGGATTGCCCAGCGGTGTAATCATGATTGCAGAGGTAGCGGAAGACGACGGATAGACCGTCCGATAGAGATAGCCGGTAACCAGCTCTTCTCCCCCGGGCAGCGAGACGGAGACAGTCCCATCCTGTGCCTCGAAGTAACTGACCCCGACATCTTCAGACAACTGCCTGATGAGCAGATCCCGTTGGTCGCGCAATTCATTGGCATTGGCACCCGACTGTTCAGCCTGCGAGATCTGGCTGTTGAGGGTGGCAATATTTTTGGCCTTATCGCTGATATCGGCTGTTATACCGGTTAGCATGTCATTGACGGTTTTTTGGGTATCGGTAAGCCCGGTGCTTACCTGCTGGAAGTTGTCCACCAGGATCTGGGCACGGGTCAACACTGCCTGCCGTTCGGGAATCCCCTGGGGGTTCACGGAGAGATCCTGCCAGGCATTGAAAAACTGTTGCATGGAATCATTCAAACCGTCTGACGTCAGCTCATTGAACAGAGGCTCGAGCTGCTGAAGTGCTGTCTGCCGGGAAAGGCTCTGATTATACGTACTGGTGTTGTTCACCAGCTGGAGTTGCAGCAGGCCGTCATAGGAACGTTGCACCGCCGCAAGTTTCACACCCGACCCCAGGGGAAAACCATTTGCCGAAGTCGTGGGTCCCGTCTCAAGAATGGTACGCTGACGCGAATACCCATCCGTATTGACATTGGCAATATTTTCACTGGTCACTTCGATGGCTAGCCGGTTTACATTTATCCCGGTAGCCCCTATGTTCATGATATTTTCAATCCCCATTTAGATCTCCTTGCAGACCAGCCTGACATCATTCGTACTGCTCACCATGCCCCCTGCCTGGCCATAAGTGGACCGACGCGTAAAAAGGGCATTAAGGAATTCCACAGACTCCTGGACATGCTGCAAAGAACCTTCAAGGAGACTCCGGTTGAACGCAATGACCCGCTGCAGCGCTTCTCCAAGCTCAAGAATCCGCGACTGCAACCCGCGAAACCGCTCGCGCAAAGGAGACGCTATCTTGGGCATGAGCGGAGAAAGGCTCTCGGCCTGCGGGACCTGCAACTCCTCAGCTGATTTCCTGAGTAGAAGCCGACAGGCGGCATTGGTCCGTTCCATTGAGAAAAGGAGTTCTCGTTTTCGCTGATCCAGTTGCTCCAGATTCGCGATATCAACATCGATGATGCTCCGCTGCTCAGCTTCCAGGATCGTCAATAATTCTTCCATGGCTGCCCGCTTTGCGGTCAGAGCCTCTATGAATTCCGGCAGACAACTGGCCATAACTTAGTTCCTCCTCCGTTTCGGGTCATCGCGAACCCGACGTATCTTTGTGTATCTTCACAGCCCTGCGGCTGGCGTCCTCAAGGATCTGTTTCTCAATGGTACTTGCAAGCCCCAGGGAACCCTGCTGTGCAACGGTAAGGGCATACTCTTGATCGAGTAGCGACCGGTAGACCTCTTCCCCGCGACCGCCTCCGGTGAGAGTGTCTTTTCCCACGGTTTCACGCATGGATTTGAGCATAAAACCGGTGAACACTGCCTCGAACTCCCTGGCAACCTTGCGGGCAGACGCGCGTGTCTTTTCGTCCAGTTCCGCTCCCGGTTTGAGCACTTCTTTCTTATTGAAATTCTGCTCTATGCCAGCCGTCAGGTCAGGCGATACGACCTTGCAATCCACGGTCTCCCCCTTAGATGATGACCAGTTCGGCCTGCAACGCCCCCGCAGCCCTGATCGCCTGCATGATGCCGATCAGATCCCGAGGGGTGACTCCCAGGGCATTCAACGCCCTGATCACCTCTCCGATGCTTGCCCCTTCGCGCACCAAAGCCAATCCTCCTGCCTCTTCGGAAACCTTCAGCTGTGTCCGCGGCACCACTACGGTTTCGCCTGTTTTGCTCAAAGGGGACGGCTGGGAGACCTGCGGCGTCTCACGGATAAGCAGCGTGAGATTCCCATGGGATACCGCCACCGAAGAAAGCCGTACGTTCTCTCCCATGACAATGGTCCCGGTCCGTTCGTTGAGGACCACCTTGGCAACGCCATCGGGGCGGACATCGAGACGCTCCATGGCAGCGATGAACTCAACCGTACGTCCCTCATAGGCAGGGGGTATGGTGAGAACAACCGAACCGGCATCGGCACTCGTGGCAACCGGGGCATTGAATTTCTCGTTGATGGCTGCAGTGATCCGCGCTGCAGTCGTAAAATCCGGCTGCTGCAGATTGAGTTTGAGCTGGGCACGTTCCTTCAGCACATTGGGCAGTTCGCGCTCAACCAGGGCACCCTCCGGAACTCTGCCGGACGTGGGATGGTTCTTCTGTGCGGCAGCGGCCTGACCTCCATACGAGAAGGAATTGGTGCTCACTGCACCCTGGGCGACCGCATATACCTGTCCATCGGCCCCTTTCAGCGGGGTCATCAGCAAAGTGCCACCGGCAATACTCTTGGCGTCGCCCATGGAAGAAACCAGGACATCGATCTTCATCCCTTGCTTGGAATAGGGTGGCAATGTTGCAGTGACCATCACAGCCGCAACGTTTTTCACCGTAACATCAGCACGGTTGATGGTTACCCCCATCCGCTCCAGGGCGTTGACCAGAGATTGCACCTGAAACTTCACCTGGTTGCCGTCGCCGGTACCATTCAGGCCAACCACGAGACCATAGCCGATCAATTGGTTGTCCCTGACCCCGTCGAAGGATGCTATCTCCTTGATCCTTATGGCGTGGGCAAAATCAGGACTGAAAAGGACAATGGCAGCAATGATTGCGTAAAGTATCTGTTTCATGGGCTTTCACTCAAAATTGAGCGCTCACTCTTTCTCTCACGAGCATGCGGAGTTGAATTCCGCAGCGCGGCAACGATGACCATCGGGCAGACTCAGAATGGCCAGACCTTATCTATTATGTTCATCAACCAGCCAGGACTCTGCCGATCGCTGATGATCCCCTTACCGCTATAGGTAATCCGTGCATCGGCAACAAAACCGGAGTTCACCACATTGTCGGCGCTGATATCCTTGGGCCGCACCGTCCCCTCAATCAGGATCACCTGGTCCTCATTGTTGACCTTGACGTTTCGCCGCCCCTCGATCAGGAAGTTTCCGTTGGGAAGCACATCAACCACCTTTGCCGTTATGGTGGCATTGAGATTTTCTTTCCGGGTGGTCGATCCTGAGCCGTCAAATTTGGAACTGGCACTGGCATTGATCAGCTTGGAGAGATCCATCCAGTTCCGAACCCCGGTCATGTTGGTCTCAAGACCGAGGAGATTCGGGACTCCCGCTGCCACGCTGCTATCCCGACCGGTTGCAGTGCTTGCCTCTTTGCTGGCACTTGCCTGCTCCGTAATGAGGATGGTGAGGGTATCCCCTTTCCTCCTCGCCTTGAAGTCCTCTGCCAGCCCCGCAGACGATGCCTGCCAGATCGAACCGTTACTGTAATTCGGTTTGGGGGCTGCGAGTTGCTCATCAAAGGCTGGGGTTCTGACATCTGCCTTCTGGAAGCTGCAGGCAGACAGAAGCAGGAAAAGCAACAACACTGTTTTGTTCATCATGGATTCCATAGGCTAGAACTCTACCCTGACCGTTCCTGCATCGACAATTCTGGCGGGTATCTCTTTTTTGGAGGACATGTTCTGCACGATCACCAGGTCGCCGGCCCCACCTGCCCCTTTACAGCGGCCTGTTGCGGTTATCCGCAAAGAATCGTTCTCCAGCAGTATGGTGACTAGTTGACCATTCTTGACTATGGGGATCTTTTCCAGCTGGTCGCCACGCAACGGCACATTCCCGCGGATGGTATTCTTCAGACGCATCCCGACGACCTCAGCGATGTTGTTGCAGATCTTTCCCCCAGCAGTTGCCAGATCGCGCTTCTGCAGCGCCACATCTGATGCAGTGATCACCTGGCCCCGCTCCAGTTGCCGGTTGGTAACAACCATCTCCGTCAAAGCCTCGACTTCGACTTTTATCGGCAGGTTTCGCTTCACCTGCCCATTCACCCGTACGATTAGTGCGAGATTCGCGCTCCCCCATCCTTCCCACTGCTGGGGAGCAACCACCTCATAGTCTACCTTGCCGGCCGGAAGGGAGAGATCTCCCCCATAGCCAATCCTTTTGACGTTGACCTCTAGGCCAAGCGACGCAGTCCGGTTCTTGATGTAGTCCGTCAGCACCTGACGCACCGCATCAGCCTTGACCACCTGTCCGGAGGGGACAGCACATGCCTCGCTGCAGAAGAACGCCAGGAAGAGCATGCAGATTGCGATTCGAGTCAGACTTTTCATGGTATTCCCACGTAATCCTACGCTACGGGACAACCGTTTCACGATAAATGGTTATCTGCGCAGATTGTTTGCCTGCTGGAGCATCTCGTCGGCTGCCTGCACCGCCTTGGAGTTGACCTCATAGGCCCGCTGGCCGATGATCATGTTGACCATCTCTTCCATGACGCTGACGTTGCTCATCTCCAGGAATCCCTGGGCAAGGGTGCCGACGCCATTCTGCCCGGCAGTGCCGGTTGTTGCCTCACCCGAGGCATCGGTATTCAGATAGAGGTTCTTGCCGATACTGGAGAGCCCGGTCGGGTTGGAAAAGGTGGCCAGCTGGATGGTCCCCACGGTGGTCGGCGTGTTCTGACCGGATTGGAGGACCGAAACCGTACCGTCATTGCCTATCGTAACCTGGGTGGCATTGTTGGGGATAACGATCTCCGGCAACATCGGATAGCCGTCGGACGTTACCACGCGCCCCTCGCTGTCCTTCTTGAAGGTTCCCGAACGGGTATAGGCAGTCGTACCGTCGGGCATCTGTATCTGGTAGAAACCTTCCCCTTCGATGGCGATATCGAGCTCGTTACCGGTCTGGTTGATATTGCCGGCGGTGAAGATCTTGGTCACTGACGCAGGCTTTGCCCCCAGACCGATCTGGATGCCCGCGGGTATCTGCGTGGAGCTGGTCGACGGAGCACCGGTAGTCTTCAGATTCTGGTACATCAGATCCTGAAAGTCGGCACGGCTCTTTTTGAACCCGGAAGTATTGACGTTGGCCAGGTTGTTGGAAACCACGTCAATGTTGAGTTGCTGTGCCTGCATCCCTGATGCAGCGGTCCATAATGCGCGAATCATGAAAATCCTCCTGTAAAGCGTTGCTCATTCAGCTTGGGCAGACGATGTAGCCTGTCGCCCCATCAACAGAGCAACGGTATCTAGACCTTGCCGAGATCGCTGACCGCCTTGCCGGTCATATCGTCAAAACTTTTTACCGCACGTTGACAGGCATCGAAATAGCGGGACGCCTCGATCATCTGCACCATTTCACCGATGGTATTTACGTTCGATCCTTCAATGGCACCCTGGCTGACGCTGGCAGTGGTAACCGGTTGCGGAACCACCTGGGGGTCGGCGGGGACAAACAGTGCGCTGCCGATCTTCTGCAGGGCGTACGGCTTCGGGAAGTCGACGATCTGCAGCGTACCGACAGTCGTCGGCGTGGATTCCCCCGGGAGATAGGCAGAGACCGTACCGTCACTGCCAATTGTTATCTGGGTGGCATTTTCCGGGATCACGACCTCCGGGCTGATGGCATACCCGTCAGATGTCAACAGTCTGCCGGCAGCATCCAGGTGGAAATTGCCTTGCCGGGTATATGCCGTCCCCTGCGGTGAGGTTACGGAGAAGAATCCGTCCCCTTCGATGGCCAGATCGAGCGGATTACCGGTCTGTTGCATCGGCCCCACCGAATAATCCGTATAAAAACGGTCGCCGCTGTAGACCGGACCGGCGTCAACACTCGCGGGAGGCTGTGTGCCGCCGTTCGCCCCGTTCAGTACGCTTTCAAAGGTCAAGCGGTCCTTCTTGAACCCGGGGGTATTGGCGTTGGCCAGGTTGTTGGAGACCACATCCAGCCTTTTCATGGCATTAATGTTGCCGGTCAGCGCCGCATACAGGCCACTATTCATAAAATTTCTCCTCCTGCAGGACTAACGGTAGCTCTTCATTTTTGCCCGCAGCCGCATGATCGCCTGACTGTGCAACTGGCATATCCGCGACTCGGTGAGACTCAGGACTGCGCCGATCTCTTTCAGATTGAGCTCCTCATAATAGTAGAGGGTGACCACAATCCGCTCCTTCTCCGGCAACCCTTCAATGGCCTCTGCCAGACCGTCGACCGTCTGTCGGGCCATCAGCTGGTTCTGCGGGTTTACCACCCGCTCGTCCTCAAGGACATCCAGCAGGCCGAAAGGGCTCCCCTCCTCGTCTTCCCAGGAATCGTCAAGGCTCACCACGGAAAGGAAATGCACCTCCTCCAACAGGCGGAAGTAGTCTTCCAGATCCATCTGCATGGCCTTGGCAACTTCCTCGCTGGTCGGGTTGCGTCCCAGTTGCTGCTCCAATTTGGCAAACTCACGTTCCAGGCGTTTGAACTTCTCGCGCAGTGATCTGGTCAACCAGTCCTGGGAGCGGAGTTCGTCCATGATGGTGCCGCGGATACGCTGTTCGACAAAGGTCTTGAACTGCACCCCCCGCATCGGGTCAAACCGCTCTGCCGCAGTGATGAGACCAATGACTGCCGCACTCATCAGATCCTCGCGGTCAAGATGCGGAGGAAGCTGTGAGGCGATCTTCCCCACCAGGAACTTCACAAGCGGCAGATGGGAGACGATCAGATCGTCACGGTTTACATTGGCAGCCCGCTGTGCTTCCTCTTCATATGCTTTGAGAAGGCAGTTCATAGGCTCTCCCTGCCATAGATCGGTGCGAAATTGCGCCGGAAGAGGAACTGGATGTTCCCCTTGACCCGGGCCGAACCGACATGGTCATTCATCAACCGGGCAAGACCGGAAAAACATCGGGCAGACTTTGACTCTGGAAAAAGATCGAGTACGGCGCGTTGGCGCTTTACCGACTCCACCAGCCTTTCATCCCAGAGGACACAACCAAGATAATCGAGCGAGATGTCAAGGAATCGACTGGTAACATGAGAAAGCCGGGCAAACACCTCCAGGGCATCCCGACTGTCACGAACCATATTCACCAGGACCTTGAAGCGGCGCTCGTCGTATCTGGTCGCCAGAAGCTTGATCAAGGCGTAGACATCGGTGATGGAGGTCGGTTCGGGAGAGACGACCACCACGATCTCCTGCGCCGCGGTGTTGAAGTAGGTAACATTCTCAGAAATGCCGGCTTCGGTATCGATAATGACGACGTCGAACTCCTCTTCCAATTGGTCCAGTTCATCCAGAAGACGTATCCGTTCATGGATGCCGAGGCTGGTATACTCCTGAACCCCTGACCCGGCAGGAACCAGCTTGATCCCCGCCGGTCCCGTAACGATGATCTCCTTCAGACGCTTTTCCCCGGAGAGGACGTTATTGAGGGTATAGTGCGGCGACAGACCCAGCAGCACATCGATGTTCCCTACCCCCAGGTCCGCATCGATCAGCAACACCCGCCGTCCCAGCTGTGAAAGAGCGATGGCCAGGTTGGCAACGACGTTACTCTTGCCAACCCCTCCCTTTCCACTGGTCACGGAAATGACACGCACGCCGCGTCCTGCGGCGTCAGCCTTCTGTGCCTGGTGCTGGATCCTTTTCCTGCCGCTCAGTGACCTGGCCAGTTGCCGCAATGAATCGGCCTGGTCCGGTCGGCTGCTCATGATGTTCATTTAGGGGTTCTCCCTCATGACAAGATTTGCCAGTTTGCGTGGAGTGGCCACCACAATATCCTCGGGGACCATCTGTCCGTTGGTGAAATAGGAGAGCTGCAATTTGCTGCTCAGATGGACATTGACGATACATCCCAGACTTTCGCTCTCGTCCAGCTTGGTGAACAGCAGCTTGGAAATGGGCAGGACGCTGAAGCGGGAGATGATATCGGACAGCTCCTTGTCCTTGGTGGTTGCCGAAACGCAAAGATGCGTCTCGATACCGAGGCCGGAATCCAGCAGCGACTTGAGTTCTTCAAGACGGTCCTGGTCCTTCGGGCTTCTGCCGGCCGTATCGATAATGATCAGATCCTTGTCCCCATGGGCTTCAACTGCTTTTGCCAGCTCCTTGGGCGTTCCGGCGCTCTCCAGCGGCAAGCCCATGATCTTGGAATAGGTTTTCAGCTGCTCGAAGGCCCCCACCCTGAAGTTGTCGGTCGTAATCAGTGCCACGCTCGCCCCTTTGTTCATGGCGTACATGGCGGCGAGTTTTGCCGTTGTCGTTGTCTTGCCGACGCCGGTCGGGCCTACCAATGCGATGATCCTCGGCCCGTTCTTCTTCATCCGTAGCGGCCCCGCACACTTGATGACGCTGGCAAAGGCCTCAATCAAAGAATAGCGCAGTTCTTCACGATCATCAGTGGTCTCGGCCATCGGACGGACATGCTCCAACAGCGACCTGACCGCCTCATCCTCGATACCGGCGGCACCGAGTTCGCCGGCAAGACCGGACAGGATCGCCTCTGCGCCCTCCACGTCTTCGGCAAAAACCTTGACTTCTTCGTTTCCGGTCTTCTGCGTGGGGAACACCACCGGGACCGCTTCAGACTTGTCCTTCACCTTGATGGCCGAAAGCAGGTACTTTTTCAGATCTTCCAGCTCTTCCTTGCCGATAGCCCGCTGGCCGCCGAATTCTGCGGTACGGGAGATCCCGTCCATGGCTGCAACTCCTTGCTGAAACGGGGCAGGAGCCGGAGCCGGCGTTTCGCGAACGGACAGCTTCTCCACCTTGTCCCGCAGATCGCGCAACTCGCGGGCTATGGGTCCGAGCATCGACTTCTGGAACTCCTCTTTGGTGGTAAGCTCTCGCTCCTCCTTTTCCCGGTAGGGATTAGGACGTGGCGTCGGTTTCGGGTCGATGGCGGCCGTAACCTCGAAAAACGGCTTGGAGAAAAGACCCAGAATCCCTTTGCGCCTCTCCTTCCGCGAGGAGAGGATCATTGCATCGGCACCCATCTCAGCCTTCACCATGCGCAACGCCTCGGACATGTCGCCAGCTTTGAACGTTTTAACTAGCATTGATGCTCACCACTCCTAGAGATTGAATTTTAATGTGCGGCGGAATCTCATTATGGGACAGGACTGCCAGATTCGGCACGAAACGTTCCGTCAGGTACTTGACGTGACGCCGGATGTTGGGAGAAGCGATCAATACCGGCGTGGTACCGCTCTGTTCGAATTTTTCCTGCAGCAACCTGATGCTGTTGATGATTTTCTGTGCCGTGGCCGGTTCGATGGCCAGGTAACTCCCCTGGTCGGTATGCTGCACCGACTCGGCCACCAGCTCCTCCACATCCCTGTCAAGGGTAATGAGGAAGAGTAGGTCGTCGTCGCGCTTGTACTGTTCCACGATGTAGCGGCCAAGCCCCTGGCGTGCAAATTCGGTGAGGATATCCGGGTCCTTGGTCACGCTGGCATAATCTGCCAGGGTTTCCAGGATGGTTCTCAAGTCTCTGATGGAGACGTTCTCTTTCAGGAGGTTCTTGACCACACGCAGGACCGTTCCCAGGTTGAGCAGATTCGGAACCAGTTCCTCGACAACCTTCGGAAAGCTTGCAGCAAGATTATCCAGCAGTTGCTGCATCTCCTGGCGACCGACCAGTTCATGGGAATGCTTCTTGATGACCTCACTGATGTGGGTAGCGATGACCGTGGTGTTGTCCACCACGGTATACCCCTGCTGCTGGGCACGCTCGCGATCGCCGCCCTTGATCCATACGGAAGGAAGCCCGAATACCGGTTCGGTGGTGCGGGTGCCGTCAAGCTGGCCGATGCTGGTGCCCACATCCATGGCCAGGAATTGCCCGGCGAGTTCGCCGCCACCCACCTTGGCACCCCGGATAAGAACAGAGTATTCATGTGGCTTGAGCTGCAGGTTGTCATGAATGTGGATAGGCGGGACAATAAATCCCATCTTCTGGGCGAACTGCTTGCGGATCGAGCGAATCCGCTCCAGAAGCTCCCCTTCCTGGGACGCGTCAACCAGCGGCACCAGCCCGTAGCCGACTTCAAGCTCCAGGGTATCCAGCGGCCTGATGGTCCCGGTCTGCTCGATCGGTTCTTCAGCTGCCCGCATATCCGTGATGTCCTCTTCGGCAATCACATCAGGCTTGACCCCGCCAATCTTGGCCGCCATAAAAGCGGCTCCCGAGAGAAGGAAGAAGGCAAAGTGCGGAAGCCCCGGGATCAACCCCAGGAAGAACATCATGCCGGATGTGATGTAAAATGCCTTGGGAAAGAGGAGTAGTTGCCCTGTAATCTCGTGTCCGAAGTTTTTTTCATCCGCCGAACGCGTCACGATCATGGCAGCGGCAGTGGAAATGATCAGCGCCGGGATCTGGGCCACCAGCCCTTCACCGACGGTCAACAGGGTGTAGTTGGACAGCGCGTCCACGAGCGGCATTCCCTGCTGCCAGACGCCGATGATGAAGCCGCCGAAGATGTTGACCAGCATGATCAGCACGCCAGCCACGGCATCACCGCGGACGAACTTGCTGGCACCGTCCATGGAGCCGTAGAAGTCAGCTTCGCGGCCCAATTTGAGCCGACGGGCTTTGGCTTCGGTATCGTTGATGAGGCCACTGGAAAGGTCGGCATCAATGGCCATCTGCTTGCCGGGCATGGCGTCGAGGGTAAAGCGGGCGGCAACTTCAGCTATCCTGCCGGCACCCTTGGTGATGACCACGAAGTTGATGATGACCAGGATCAGGAAGAGTACCGCACCCACCACGTAGTTCCCGCCGACAACGAATTGGCCGAAGGACTTGATGACCGCCCCTGCCGCCTCGGCTCCCTCACTCCCGTGCAGCAGGATCAGTCGGGTGGAGGCAATATTCAGCGCCAGCCGGTACAGAGTGGTTATCAACAGCAGCGATGGGAAAACCGAAAACTCAAGCGGTTGCTGAATGTAGAGCGCCACCAGCAAAATCGCTAGTGCAATGGTGATGTTGGTGGCAAGAAATACGTCAAGGATCAGCGGTGGGAGCGGAATGATCATCAATGCCAGAACGCCGACAAAAGCCAACGCCAGATAGACATCCGAGTTGCTCTTGGTCGTCGTAAGCTGGACAGCTGGTGCCGAAGTCTGTGCCATTCCTGAAATTCCGTTTCTACGTGCAAGAGATATTAATGCAGAAAGGTGATGTGCAACCGTTATGCCAGCAATTTAGTGGCAAATTTTGTTTGGGGTCAGGGGGCTCAAGGGCAACAGGGATCACCCTTTAGGCATCATGGGAGGGAGTATGTCTGCTGAAGGATACGACCGGAGCTAAGGATACGACGTCATTTTGAATGCCTGCGGGTCAATGTTTTGACAAGCCGTCAGATATCGTGAGCCTCGGGCACCTTGCCAAGAAAAAGCAAGACACGATGACGCTGGCAACAAACGAACGCGCAGAGAAGCATGGCTCTGGAATCGGCCACCAGGGAACCGCACCACACGTCTCATATCTTGCCCTTGATGCTGTAAACATACGCCAGAACCTCGGCTACAGCGGCATACAAAGACTCGGGGATCTCTTCGCCTTCCTTCACCTGGGCGTAGAGCTCTCTGGCGAGGAAACGGTTCTCCACCAGCATGATCCTGTGCTCCTGGGCAATCTCCCTTATCCTGAGCGCAAGATAGTCAACCCCTTTGGCCAGAACTACCGGCGCCCCCATCGAGATCCGATCATACTTGAGCGCCACGGCATAGTGGGTCGGGTTGGTTATAACCACGTCCGCGGTCGGGATGATCTTCCGCAATCTGCGTCGATGCTGGGCAAGACGCATCGATCTGATCTTTCCCTTGATCTGCGGATCGCCCTCGGCGTCCTTGGATTCATCCTTGACCTCCTGCTTGGTCATTTTCAGATTCTCCATGAATCGCCACTTGACGAACATCAGATCGAGCACCCCCAGGATGAGCATCACCCCAGAGGTATGCAGCACAACCTTGAAAGAGATATGGCTGACATATTCGATAATGCCGGACACATCCTTTTCCGTCAGGTAGATGAACGTCCCGACCTCATCGCGGAGCACCTTGTAGCCGATGTAGCCGACGATGACAATCTTGACCAGGGACTTTGCACCTTCAAAAAGGGCTTCTTTCTGAAAGAGCTTGGACATGCCACTGATAGGATTCAGCTTGTTCAGGTCGAATTTCAGCCGCTCGGTAGAGAGGACAACACCACCCTGGGTGAAGTTGGCCACGATACCGACGATAATCATGACCAGCAGGAACGGAAGAAGGACAATGGAAATGATCGCCAAAGTCTTGAGAAAGAGCGAATAAACATTAGCCTCGCTGATCTGGAATTTGCCGATACCCCCCAGGAAATCGCTGAAGGTGCGCTTGAGCACCGCCACCATGTAGCCGCCGGTAATGTACAGGGTTATGAAGGCAGTCAGGAGGGTAACGGTGGAGGCAAGATCCCGACTGCGCGGGATATTTCCCTTCCCGCGCGCTTCGGAAACCTTTTTACCGGTAGGTTCTTCTGTTTTGGAATGTTTATCCTGTTCGGCCATGGAGGGAACCTACCCTAGAAGGCGGAACAACACCTTGATCTGCTGTGCCACGACTCCGAAGGAGTTTTCCAGGGTATGAAGGAAGGAGAGCAGCGTCATGCCGAGGATCAGAAAACCGAGACCGATATTGAGCGGCATGCTGACAAGAAAAACGTTCATCTGGGGGAAGATTCGCGCCATAATGCCAAGCACGACGGTAGTCACCAGCAGGGCAACCATGACCGGCGCCGCAAGCTTGACCCCCAGGACAAAAATGTTGGTGATAACGGCGGATATGAATTTCAGCAGTTCTTCGCTCATGTGCCACCCACCGACCGGGATCGCCTGATAGCTCTCGACGATCGCGCGGATGAAGACATGGTGTACCCCGAGAGCCATGAAGAGCAGGGTTGCCAGAAGTGCCTGAAAAACGGAGAGGATGGGCGTCTGGGTCCCTTGCGTTGGATCGAAGAGGCTGACGATGGAAAAACCCATCTGCGTCCCCACCAGTTGGCCGCAGAATTCCACGGCAGAGAAGATGGCCTGGGCGACGAGGCCCATGGTAATGCCAATCAGCGTCTCACGGATGATGAGCAGCACCAGGAACACGGAATCGGTGGGGAGCTCAGGCAGCTTGACCCTGATGACCGGGTAGAGCACCAGGGTCATGACAAAGGTCAGGCCCGCCTTTACCTTCACCGGCACCATCTTGCCGCCGAAGATGGGCGTTGCGGCAAAGATGCCGGCGATTCTCCCCATCACCAGGGTGAAAAAGCTGAATTCGGTGACCGTGGAAAAAGGGAGGGAAGGAAACATCTTTCAACGTCTCATGGTAGCTATGAGGGCATAGATTTCACGTGTGAAGTCGGATAGATAGCTCATCATCCAGGGGAAGAAGATGATCATGGCAACCATGACCGCAACGATCTTCGGGACAAAGGTGATGGTTACTTCGTTGATCGAGGTCACTGCCTGAAAGACGCTGATGATGAGACCCACCACCAGGCTGAAGATCAACAACGGTGCAGAAAGAAGCAGGGTCGTTTCAAAGGCGCGACGGGCCAGTTGGACTACGAGCTCGGGGGTCATCTGCGGGGTCTCCTATCCGAAACTTTCGATGAGCGAGCCAATGACCAGCCCCCACCCGTCCACGAGGACAAAGAGCAGTATTTTGAAGGGAAGTGAGATCATGACCGGCGGAAGCATCATCATCCCCATGGACATGAGGACAGAGGCGACCACCATATCCACGACCAGAAAGGGGATATAGATCAGGAACCCGATCTGGAATGCCGTTCGCAGTTCACTGATGATGAACGCCGGAATCAGGGTGAGGGTGGGGATGTCATCGGCATTTTTCGGCCGGTCTGGGCCTTGTAGGGCACCAGGGCATCGTTGTTGACCTGTTGCCAGACCGGACTCATGATGAAAAACGTCAGAAAGAGCGCCAGGCTGACCACGATCTGGTTCGAGGGGGACTGCTGGGTCCCGAGGGCGTTGCGCAAGAAGGAGAGGACCACCACGATCCGCGTGAATGACGTGGTCATGATGAGCAGGCCCGGCGCCAGGGAGATGATGGTCATCAGGAAGAGGATCTGCAGGGTTACCGAGATGTCGCCGGGTTTTGTGACCTTGCCGACGCCGACGCTGATGGTCGGCAGTGCGATCGGCTCGGGCGCGGCCCAAACCGCTCCCGCAACCAGCAACAGCAGGATTGTCAGTGCCAGAGAACGCTTCTTCATGACAGCCCACCCGCATGCGCCCGGACATCGCCGGCACCGGCGCCGTTTCTTTTCGGCAGCCGCGCCACCAGGTCAATGATCTTGTTCTGCAGCGCATCGGGAACCAGCTTGCCAATCCCCTGGCCATCGATGATTTCTATCTCTTCAAGCATATCGATCTGCTTGATGAATTGAAGACCCTCCCCGGAACTGGCAAGGAGCAGGTACTCGCCTCCCACCTCAACCAGGAACAGCGCCTTCTTGGGGGCAAGAAAGCGGGTCTCGATCATGCGGATGTAGCGGGGCGATCCTCCCGCCATGGCACCGCTTTTCAGCACACGATTACTGACATAATAAAAGAGGAGTATCAGACCCACCACCACTGCCAAGGCAGCTATCATCTGCAGGATACTGCCCAGCAGGCTAAAACTTGGCGCCGGTGGCTGTCCCGCAGACAATGCATTGCCCGAAAGCGCAACAATAACGCCAACGGGCATGAACCATCTCATAGCACCTTCTCCACCCGCTCGTTGGGGCTGACAATATCAACCAAGCGGATACCGAATTTTTCGTTGATCACCACAGCTTCACCACGGGCAACCAATTTGGAATTGACAAACACGTCCAGCGGCTCACCGGCCAACTTGGTCAGTTCGACTACCGAACCCTGATTCAACTCCAGAACGTCCTTGACCAACAGCTTGGTTCTGCCCAGCTCCACTGTCAGTTGCAGCGGAATATCCAGAATGAAATCAAGGCTCTTCTTTTCCGGGATGGGTTCTTTTATTTCAACGTTGTCAACGGGATCTGCCACCTTAGCCCCCTCTCTCAACCAGTTTCGTTACCTGTACCGCTTTGTTGCCGCCACGCACCCCCGGCAGCCCCAGCAATTTTCCGACACCACCAACCGTTATCATCAGTTCGTTTCCGGAACGGACATTGTCCAGCATCACCGTATCGCCGGGGGTGAGATGCAGAAGGTCTGCCAGGGTAATCTGCGCATGACCCATTTCCACCGACAATTCGAGCGGTGCTTCCAAGAGCTCCTCGGACAGTCGGTACGACCAGCGCGGATCAACGGCCATCATGTCAAACTGGGCACCTGCCTTGAGCTTGTCTCGAATCGGATCGATGGTCATGTACGGCAGGACAAACGCCAGGTTGCCCACGGTATCTTCGATCTGAATCTGCAGGCTCATGGTAATGACCATGTAGTCCGGCGGCACAATGCTGACCATGCGCGGGTTTATTTCCATCTTGAGCATGCTCATATGGGTCTGGTGCAACGGTGCCCACGCCTTTTCCATGTCGGCGAGCATATCCTTGACGATTTTCTCCACCAGCCTCAGCTCAATGGAGGTAAAGGTACGGTTGTTCTCCGGTATTTTGGGAGTACCGGTCCCCCCCAGGATGGCATCGACTATGGCAAACACCAGTGTGCTGTCGAACGCTATCATCGCAGCACCTTTGAGGGGATCGATCTTGTAGATTGCCAGACAGACCGGCGAAGGAAGGGTCTGCAGAAAATCATCGAACTTGAAGGCGCGGGCGCCACCCTTCTTGATTTCCACAATCTTGCGCAAACGGTTGGAAAGACTGGCCCGATTGTAGCGAATGAAGTTATCGTAGATGATGTCAAGATTCGGGATATACCCTTTGGAGGAATCGGAGCTGAAAAGGTTGTAATTGCTTACCCCTCCGGACTCCTTGGCCAATTCCTTTTCAGGGTCGATCTTGCCTTCAAAAACCGCCGACAGGAGGGCGTCGATCTCTTCCTTGGTGAGGATGTTCTCCATAGCCGTAGTCCTATCCCGCCAGGAAACGGTGCATACCCGTTCCCATCCTTACTGCACCACAAAATCGGTGAAATAGACGCGCGTAACCTTGCCCGGCGGGAGGATCTTGTTCACTGCCGCCAGGATCTCTTCCCGC
>JACRPV010000031.1 GCA_016223015.1 Geobacter sp.
GACGGCATTGACCGCGATTTTGTCCAGGGGATCGGACGACACGCCAGTCGCATGCTGCTCCTGTTGAACCTGGCAAATATCCTCGATATCTCACTCTGCTGATTTTGGCAAAAGGAACGCCATGAAACGCAACAAAATATTGATCGTAGAAGATGAAGAGAGTCTCCTCAAACTGGAGAGCATTCTCCTCACTTCCAAGGGTTACAAGGTGACGGGGGTGATGGACGGTCCTGCGGCGCTGGAAGAGGTTGCCCGGAGCCGGCCCGACCTGGTCATCCTCGACATCATGCTGCCGGGAATCGATGGATTCGAGGTCTGTCGCAGGATAAAAGAGGATCCGTCAACCAGCCCCATCAGGGTGATCATGCTGACTGCCAAGAAGAACAAGCAGGATATGGAAAGGGGCATGCAGGCCGGAGCGGATGCCTATATTACCAAACCATTCAAGTCGGCATTCCTGATCGAAAGCATCGAGCGGCTCCTGCGCCCGGGCTTCGAATCACCTGCCTAGGGGTTACTATGCACCGGGACATCCAGGAGATACAGGTTGCCTGTTTTCGGTTGGGGGAAGACCTCTACGCCATAGATATCATGCGGATCAAGGAGATCATCCGTCCGCTCAAGCTGACGTCGCTTCCCAAGTTTCCCGCATTCATGGAGGGAATCATCAATCTGCGCGGCACGGTCATCCCTGTGGTCGATCTGCGCAGACGGTTCGACCTGCCGGATGTGGAGGACACTTCGTCTACCCGGCTGCTGATCGTCTCGCTGGCAGGCCAGGTTCTTGCCCTGGTGGTTGATGAGGTCACCGAGGTCGTAACCGTGCCGGTGAAAGATATCAAGCCGCCGCCCCATCTGGGAGAGGGTATCGATGCCGAATACCTGATAGGGGTCTGCCTGGTGAAGCAGGATCTCATCATGCTGTTGAATATAGACAGTCTGCTCTCGTCACAGGAGGCACATGAGCTGGGAACGGTTCGGGAACGACTGGTGGAGTCCTGATCCGCTGATGCCCGTTCGTGGGGGTCGATTTCAGGCCGTTGTCGAGAATGGATGGAGTGTCCGCTATGCAGATAGCCTGCCCCGGTTGCAAGGCTCACTATAGTTTCGATGAGAACAGGATTGCCGAAGGCGGTGTCAAACTGCGTTGCAGTAAATGCCGGACCATCTTCAGGGTTATGAAGAGGCCCAAGCAGTCTGCCGAGCCGGCAGCCCAGCCTCTTTTGGCTGGCGGCACCAGGGTCAAGGTCATCGTTGCCAACGAAAGCGCTGCATTCTGCTCGGCAGTCTGTAAGGTTCTTGCCAATGAGCCTTTCGACGTTTCGACCTATCATGACGGCAGGGATACCCTGTCAGCCATTGAGGCGGAACGGCCGGCAGTCGTCCTTTTGGATGTGGCGCTTCCCTCCATGTACGGGTTCGACATCTGCGAAGAGGTACGAAAGAATCCATCTCTCGATGGGGTCAAGCTGATCCTGGTGGCTTCCATTTATGACAAGACCAAGTACAAACGGACACCTGAGTCTCTGTACGGGGCCGATGCTTATATCGAAAAACATCATATCCCTGATGCACTGGCAACGATGATCTACCGGCTGATTGGCGTCGAACCTGCGGCCGGCAAGGGGCTTCCGGCTCCACAATCCGCGCCGGCATCCGACCGGGAAGCCGATGCGGAGCAGCTTTCCGCTGACGCCGAGCAGGAGTCGGCCCGTCGTTCGATGCAGCGTGATGAAGAGCGGGGCACCACCAATCCTCCCACGATGGAGAGAGGGGGGGGCGCTGCCGAACATTCGGAGGACCAGGTCAAGGCACGTCGCCTGGCCCGCATCATCGTGTCGGACATCCTCCTGTACAACCAGGCCAAGGTTGAGGAGGGGATCAGGAATGGCACCTTCTACGAACTGCTGAAGGATGACATAAACGAAGGCAGGGCGCTGTACGCCCGTCGGGTCGGGACAGAGATAGCCATCTCCAGGGCCTATCTGGACGAGGCATTCGATCAGCTCATAGCTAACAAACGACAGGAAATGAACCTGTAGATTTTCAGGGGATGCGTCCTGCGGGGGGAGTAGCATAGTGCAGACGTTGAGGGAACGACTGAGGTCTTCTGACGAGGAAATCCGCAGGATGACGGTGACAACCCTGTCCGGATACACCTTTGCCGAGGTCAGGGAATTCGTCTACGAGGCTTTGGGGGACGAGAGCTGGCGCATTCGGAAAGAGGCCCTGAATGTGCTCTTTTCCTGGTCTTTTACAGAGCAGATCATCGAAGATCTGGTGGGACTTCTTCGGGCCAGCGACAATGCCGGTCAGCGCAATTCTGCCAGCGAGGCGCTGGAAAAGCTCGGGATCCAGACGTTGCCGGTCCTCTGCCGCCATCTCAGCGACAACGATCCCGATGTTCGGAAGTTTATCATCGACATCCTGGGGAACATCGGTTCACCTGATGCGGTTCCGCTGCTGATACCGGCGTTGCGTGACCCGGATTCCAACGTGGCAACGGCTGCTGCGGAAAATCTCGGCAAGATCGGCGACGAGCGGGCCGTCGAGGAACTGGTCAAGGTGCTCGACAGTAGCGATATCCCCCTGTGCTATACGGTCCTGGAGGCGCTGGGCTGCATCGGCAGGCCGGTGCCGCTGGCAACGATAACACCGCTGGCAGACGAAGTGCTGCTGAAAAAGCCGGTGATCGATTGCATCGGTATCGTGGGGGATGTGGAAGCGATTCCGCTTCTGATGGAAGGGCTTCGCGAAAAGGCACGTCATGTCAGGGCCGCTGCCGCCAATGCGATCATCCGGATTCGAGAGGACCTCCCCCCTGGGGTCGCTGCCGACCGGGTCGACCCTTACCTGCGCGAGATGGGGGGGACCCCCTTTGCTGCAGAGTTCATCTCTTCCCTGAGCGATACTGAACGTTTTCTGTCAGAGCCGATGGTCAAGATCCTCGGTCTCATGGGCGATCCACGGGCGGTACCGGTTCTGCTGGAGGGATGCCGCAATGACCATCTGCGACGCTCATGCCTTCAGGCGTTCCGCGAGCTCGGCACGCCGGGGGTAGAGGCCCTGCTTGCCTCTTACCAGACGGCCAACGAGGAGCATCGCTGCTACATGGCCTATGTCTGCGGCGAGCTCGGTATCCGCGAGAGCGTCGGGACGCTGCGGGACGCAATGCGCGACCCGAGCCATGTGCTTCGTCGTGTCGCCGCGGTTGCCGCCGGCAAGATTGCCGAACCATGCCTGATCGACGATCTCGCCGCGCTTCTCGATGACGAGGAAATCGACGTGCGTCATGGAGCCGTGGATTCTCTGGCTGCTCTGGCCCCGGTTGACAGGGAGTCCGTAGCCGCTATCGCAGGACGGCTCGCCGCTGCCGAACAACCGGAAAAGCGTCGAAGCTCAGCCACGGTTTTTGCCGCACTACAGGACGGTGACCGACTTGCCCGCCTGATCAAGGACGAAGACGCAAATGTCCGCAAGGCCGCCGTATTCGCCTTGGCGGAATTGAAATCCCCGGTGAGCGTCAACCATCTGGTCCTTGCCCTCGTGGATGAAGAGCCCGATGTCCGGATGGCTGCAGCAGGCGCGTTGGGGGCCCTGGGGGGAGAAAGTGCCGAGCAGGCGCTGCTCGTGGCCTTAAAGGACCAGAATTCATGGGTGAAATGTGCCGCCCTCAGGAGCCTGGGTGCACTGCGGGTTGCTGCTGCCGAATCCGCAATCGTAGGGCTCATCGAAGAGACCGATGGCCTGGTGCTGATCTCGGCTTTGCGGACGCTCCTGGACATCAATGGTGAACGGGCTCATCAACTGGCCCGCAATGCCCTTGCCCATCCTGATAAGGAGGTGGTCAAGGCGGCCGTTGAAATACTCTCGCATACCGATGACAGCTGGCTTGACGAATTCCGTGATCGCCTGCTCTTTCACGAACATTGGGACATCCGCAGCCTCTTCATCAAGGCGACCCCGAATACCTGATGTCGGAAGAAGAATTCCGTCTCTTAAGGGACCTGGTCTACAATCACTGTGGGATGTATTTCGCCAGTGAGGCCAAGTACCTGCTGGAGAAACGGCTCTCCCGCCGCCTGGCCTTTCACAATCTGGTCAGTTACAAAGACTATTACCATCTGCTCAAGTACGACCTCAGGAAGGACCAGGAACTTTCCGACCTGATGGATGTCCTGACCACCAATGAGACGTACTTTTTTCGCGAAGCCTTTCAACTCAAGGCGTTCACCGACGAGATTATTCCCGAGATCATGGAGGAAAAGGGGAAGCGCGGGGATCGCACCCTGCGGATCTGGAGTGCCGGTTGTTCAACGGGCGAGGAACCATACACGATAGCCATGCTCCTTTTGGAGATGCGTCGGCTCGACGGGTGGCGGCTGGAGGTCATCGGTACCGACATCAGCCAGAGAGTGCTGCAACACGCCCGCAAAGGGGTCTACAGCAAGAGCTCCTTCCGTGCCACGGAAAGCTACTATCTGGATCGGTATTTTCATGAGCATGACGGCAACTTCAAGATTTCGGACAAGGTCCGGGAACTGGTCACCATCAGCCAGTTGAACCTGTTTGATCACAACCGGCTTGCCCTCCTCGGTCGGATGGACATCATCTTCTGCCGGAATGTCATCATCTATTTCGACCAGCCCGCCAAGAAAAAGGTGATCGAAACCTTTTACCAGGCCTTGTATCCGGGGCGATTCCTCCTTTTGGGCCATTCGGAATCGCTGATGAACGTGACCACGCTCTTCACCCTGCGGCACCTCAAGAATGACATGGTCTACCAGAAACCATGGCCGGTCGAGGGAGGGGCTCTGTGAAGCAGATCAGAGTCGTGGTCATCGATGATTCGGCATACAACAGACGTACCATTACCAAGATGCTCCAGGACCTGCCGATTGTGGAGGTGGTTGGGTATGCCACCAACGGCGAGGAGGGGCTCAAGCGGATCATGGAGCTGAAACCCGACCTGATAACCCTCGATCTGGAGATGCCGAGGATGGATGGTTTTACCCTGCTGCGCATCCTGATGAGTTCGTGCCCTACGCCGACCATCGTCATCAGCGCCAAAAGCCAGGATGAACGGGTGTTCAAGGCCCTGGAACTGGGGGCGGTGGACTTTATCGCCAAGCCGACCACGACCATTTCCGAGGAGATCTTCCGCATCAAGGAGGATCTCCACGAAAAGGTTCGTAACGTCTTTCAACTCAACCTGGCGGGTCTCAGGCGCCGGGAAATACAGGCTGCAGAGGCGAAAGCCGCACGGGAAGCCGTGACTGCCGTTGTACCGCCGACGGTGATCACCAAATCCCGTTTCGACCTGCTGGCCATCGGCTCTTCCACGGGAGGACCGCCCGCCCTCCAGACCCTGCTCAATGCCTTTCCGGCCCAGTTACCCTTTGCCGTGGTCATCTCCCAGCATATGCCTGCCGGGTTTACCCTGGCCTTTGCCGACCGCCTGAACCGCATCTTTCCGTTTGAGGTCAAAGAGGCCGAGGATGGCGACGAGGTGCT
>JACRPV010000250.1 GCA_016223015.1 Geobacter sp.
AAATGACCACGCGTTCGCCGGGCATGAGGCCGCGGACGATTTCAACCTGGTCTCCCAGCCGCCGGCCCGTCTCCACCACCCTCGGCTCGAACACGCCTTGCCCGCGGTCCACGAAGACGGTCTGGTGTTGGCCCGCGTCCAACACGGCATCGGCACTTACCACGAGCGTCTCCGGCAGCGTGACGGGCACATGCACGTCCACAAACATGTCGGGTTTCAGCGCATAGTCCGGATTGTCGGCTTCGAGCCGGACCTTCAACGTGCGCGAGCCGCTGTCGAACTGTGGCACGGCCTGGCTGACCGTGGCCTTGAGCACCCCGGCCTGGCGGTGCAAACTCACGGTCACTGGCTGGCCGGCTTTGAACCAGTGGGCTTCGTTTTCAAAGGCATCGGCCAGGATCCAAACCTGGCCCAAGTCGGCGAGCCGGAAGAGTTCTGTGCCTTTCTCGAACCGCAGGCCCTCCGACACGTTGCGGGTCAGGATCACCCCGTCTGTCGGGGCGGTGAGGTTGATGCTGGGGACCAGCTTGCGGTTGGCGATGATCTCCTGCACTTGCATTTCTCCCATGCCGAGGTTTTTCAGCGCGTCAACGTATTGCTGGACGTTGACATTGAACTGCGTGACGCGGCTGTTCTGGAGGTTGGTATCTTGGCCCGTGGCCTGGGCGCGGTCTTTCGATCCGAGGGCGAAGATCAGGGCCTGTCCAGCGGAGAGAAAGTCGGGGCTGTAGAACGAGGCCAGCACCTCATGCCGCTTCACACGACTGCCGCTGGCACAAGGCAGGGCCTTGGTGATCCATCCGTTGACCGTGGCGTTGAGGCGATAAACACGGGTTTCATCCACCACTACCCGGCCCAGCAGGCGCTGGGTGTGGCCCAGGGATTTCTTCTCGACGACACCCAGTTTCACGCCGATCAGTTGCTGCGTGGCGGGACTGACCGGGACCGATCCTGCCGGGGCTGCGGACAACCCGCCTCGTCCGCTAGCGCCGGGTGCGGCGTCGGCATAGACCGGCTCCATTTTCATGCCACAGGGCGCCAACCCCGGCTGGTCCGAGGTATGGGTCGGGTTCATTGGGTCCACGTAATAGAGGACCTGGCGCTGGGCCGCGCCGTTCGCAGCGCCGGCGGATCGTCGGCCGTGGCCGGTTCCCATCAGGAACGCGGCGGCCACGAGGGCCGTCACCAACGCGGCATAGACAAGTCGTTTCATCATCATCGCGGGTCGTGAAGTTTGAGCCTCGTGATCTCGGCCGCATCGGAGTCTTGGCCACGCCTCCAGCGTTTCTTGATAACAAGGACCGCCATCACCATGTCAGCGACAGCGGTCCTGTGGAGGCTTGGTCGGCTCTGCGGTTTCAGGGTTCCCTCAGGGTGTTCCAGTCTGATTTCACCATGTCGCCGCCTACGGCTGCCGCGGCACCAAGCGGAAGAACAGCGTGCCGGTCGGCGGTGAGACGGTCACACGGCACC
>JACRPV010000251.1 GCA_016223015.1 Geobacter sp.
CTTTCGAAACCATTTTTGTTGCTAACCAAAATAACGGGTCACAACTTCTATGAAGTAAATAATGGTATCCGTATGGGGTATCACAAATTCGAACGGTTCCCAGCCCCGCTTAAATGGCTGTTTATTTTGTTGCAATGCATCGATGTTAATGTGGCAACATTCTTCAGGTTATTGCTGCCAAGTCGCAAGGCAGATGTAACCATTTGTGAACGCGGACCGTGGGATACCATCGTTGATGTGCATGCAGATACTGAAGTTGGTGCGCTGCTGGAGAAACCGCTGTCAGGATTTTTCCTCGGCCAGCTGGCTATGCGCAGCAATGTTATTTTGATTGATCGCAGTTTGGAAAGTATTTACGAAAAAAGGCCAGAGCTTGAGTTCGATCACAAATTGGAGCATAGGAAGCTTGCCTATTTGCGGCTGGCTAAGTCACGAGCCTGGATGGTTTTGGACAATAACGGTAGCTTAGAAGATGCGAAGGAACGACTTCTGGCCGAAATCAATCGGCTTGGCTACTGAGTTAGGAACACCGCGGTGCGCGAAATAATATTGCCGGGAACGGATATAACAACCACGGTTATGGGATATGGCTGTGGCGGATTGATGCGTTCCACATCCCGCCATCTCCGGTCGGCTTTGTTGAATGAAGCCTATGACAACGGTATCAGGCACTTCGATGTGGCCCGCATGTATGGCCTTGGCGCAGCAGAAGCTGAACTTGGAAAATTCATAAAAGGGAAGCGCGATGGGCTTGTGGTAGCCTCGAAATTTGGCATCGAGGTCGCCGCGCAACATTGGGCGCTGGTGGCTATGCAGGGAGTTGCACGTCAAGTTATCGCGCTTTCGCCAACCTTGCGCAGGCTCGCGCGGCGCAAGGCTGGGGCGTTGTATCAGCCACGCAAATATGATGTTGAGACAGCAAAGAAAAGTCTGCATGACAGTCTTAAAGCGCTTGGTACCGATTACTTAGATATTTTCTTTCTGCACGAACCATCGCTTGCTGACCTTACCGATCCA
>JACRPV010000252.1 GCA_016223015.1 Geobacter sp.
CTTTCGCAGAAATTTGTCGATCATGAACGTGCCCGCCACCTTGGCACCGGTGAGCCAGAGCGATGAACTTGCCAATACCCCCGCAACCGAGCCGGCCACGCTGTTGATGGTGCGCAGGCTCCTTCCCGTATCTCCCAGCGCCCCCATGAAGGAAGTCACATCCTCTCGGTTGGCGGCAGTCTCCTCGACGATCAGCTTTGCATCGGCCAGTGTTTCACGCAGTTCATGCAGAACCGGCCGCAATTCCGCTTCGATCCGCGCCAGCGTCTCGCGCGACGCCACCGCGGTCTTTCTAATCTCGATGCAGGCCGGAATCATTACCCCGGCCAGAACCACCAGTGTCACAGCCATAACGACCACGGCGATCCCTGCGATATCCATGTACTCTCCCCCTTCTGCAACTCTCAGTCTCAATCAAGTATAAAGCAGTGTCGATTTTTTGCAACCTAGCTGATGCGCGCCGGTTCACCATTCTTCGATCTCCATGGCCGTTACTGCCACGTCGGGCCGCTCATCGACGAGCCATACCTCCAGCTGCTCCAGCAGTTGACGGGCATACAGCCGGTTCGGACTGACCGTGACAAAGCCGAGCACCGCGCTCGTCGGGTCCTCCTGGCGATCCACCTCGGCAACGGCAACATTGAAGCGATTGCGGGCACGCGCCAGGATGCTTTTGACGATTCCACGCTTCCCCTTGAGCGAATGACTGGGGAGTTCCAGGAAACATTGGGCGGCATAAATGTGCATGAATCGAGCATTCTCCGAGCTTTTTCAGGGATTGTACCCGCCAGGCGGGAAAGATCAAGGGGATACGGTTGACATTCACAGACTCCCCTCTATAATAGCGGCATGAGCTGTACCACCACTTCTTCCCGCAGGTGATTCCATGAATATTCTCATTAACCTGAGCAGCCTGGTTCTCGGCAGCTCACTCGCCGAGATGCTCACACGCAACCCAGACGGTTTCACAACCTTCGTCACCCTTGATGCCGAATCGGTAACCGACTTCAATCCCGGCCTGATTCTGGTCGACGCCTCCACCCTCAAGGCAGAACTGTTCACCCACTGGCCCGAGGCAAAGGTCATCCTGATGGACACGGGGCTGGCGGAAAACGAGATCATCAGTATTCTCCTCTCCCACAAGCTGGATGGCGTCATTGCCACGGACACCGACATCCCGCTCTTCTTCAAGGCGCTCTCCGTCATTCACGACGGCCAGGTCTGGATCGACAACAGCAAGCTGAAGGCGCTGCTCAACTACGCCGAATCGGCAGCCAGGGCCAAGAACATCGAAAAGATCAGCCGGAAGGAACAGGAGATCATCATCCTGGTCTCCCAGGGGTTCAAGAACAAGGAGATCGCCGAGAAGCTGCACATCAGCGAGCAGACCGTCAAGGCCCACATCAGCCACATCTTCCGCAAGGTCAAGGTCACCAACCGTTCCCAGCTGGTCCCCCTGGCAATGACATTCCGCCTTCCCCCCATGACCTTATCCGGTATCGTACTACCCTCCCGATCCGATTCGCTGCCACAGTACCTTAAAGCCCGTTGTGTTCAACGGGGAGGGCGAATCACGATGACGCCGTTGGCCAGACGGCCTTCCAGCCAGCGGCGCAGGTACAGCTTGAGGAATGAGCGGCCGGCGGGGATCAGAAAGGCCAGGCCGAGGAAATCGGTGAGAAAGCCGGGGGTGAGGAGCATGAGCCCCCCGACCAGGATCAGCAGGCCATCAAGGAGTTCGGCAGCCGGCAGGCGACCGGAGGCCAGCTCTCCCTGGATGCGGCGCAGGATGCCGAACCCCTGGTGGCGCACCAGCCAGGCGCCGCAGAAACTGACTGCCAGCAGAATGGCAACCGTCTCCCACGCACCGATCAGTTTCCCCACCTTGATCAGAAGATAGAGCTCCACGACCGGCACAACGGCAAAGACGAGAAAGAGCCTGGCTAACATGGGCGGGCGCTCCGTTCCGGCTACAACGGCATCGGGGCACAGACGTTTGCCGGGTTGTTCACTTCCGTACCGCAGGTAAAGCAGACATGGGTCGGGTTGACGGTCAGGCGGGCAATCTCGTCGGCAAGCCCCAGGCTGCGCAGGACGCAGATGTGCCCCTGATGGCCCTTTTCATTGGTGCATTTCTTCTCTTCGGACATACTAACCTCCCTGTTCGATCGGATCTGATTCCTTCTGGTTCTCTCACAGCCCCATTGCCCATTACTTCTTCAGGTCGATGCCGTAACTCTTGATCTTCCTGTGCAGGTTGCTCCGCTCCAGTTCGATGGATTCGGCAGTCCTGCTTATGTTCCAGCCGAAATCCTCCAGTTTCTGAAGGATGAATTCCCTCTCGAACTCCTCACGGGCCTCGCGCAGGGAGGTCAGTCCCATCATGCCGTCGATGCGCGTGCCTGCGTCGACACGATGGGTGTCGCCGCGCAGGTAATCGGGGAGCTGATCGGTGCTGATGGTTCGCCCCGGAGTCATGATCACCAGCCGCTCCATGATGTTCTTGAGCTCCCTGACGTTGCCGGGCCAGTCGTACTGCTGCAGGGCATCAACCGCTTCGGGTACGAGCTGTTTTCGCTCCCGTCCCTCCTTGCGGCAGAACCGCTCCAGGAAATATTCTACAAGTTGCGGCACATCCTCCTTCCGCTCACGCAGCGGAGGAACCCGGAAGGGGACCACGTTGAGCCGGTAATAGAGGTCATCGCGGAAGGTGCCGTTCTTGATCTCCTCCTCCAGCACCTTGTTGGTGGCAGCCACGACCCGGACGTCCACCTCGATGGTCCGCGTCCCCCCGACCCGCTCGAACTTCCGCTCCTGCAGGATCCGGAGCACCTTGGCCTGGGTCTTCAGCGACATGTCGCCAATCTCGTCCAGAAAGATGGTTCCGCCGTCAGCCAGGTCGAACTTCCCCTTTTTCTGGGCCACGGCACCGGTAAAGGCGCCGCGCTCGTGGCCGAACAGTTCGGACTCGATCAGTTCGTCGGGGATGGCGGCACAGTTGATCTCCACGAACGGCTTGCTCTGCCGGTTACTGAAATGGTGGATCGACCGCGCAACCAGCTCCTTGCCCGTGCCATTCTCCCCGGTTATCAGGACCGACGCGGTGGTGGGGGCAACCAGCCGGATCTGATCCCGCAGGGTATTCAGGGCAGGCGAAGCGCCGACCATCTCATGCCCCTGCAGCACGGCGTCGCGCAGGGTCTCGTTCTCTTCCCGCAGCCGCTGCATCCCCAGGGCATTCTGGATGGTGAGCAGCAGCTTCTCCAGGGACAGGGGCTTTTCGACAAAATCATAGGCCCCCAGCTTGGTGGACCGCACCGCCGTCTCGATGGTGCCGTGCCCGGACATCATCACCACGGTCAGCGACGGATGGATCTCCCTCAGCTTCTGCAGGGTCTCCAGCCCGTCCAGGCGCGGCATCCAGATGTCCAGCAGCACCAAGTCGGGGAGGTCGCGCTGCACCGACTCCAGCGCCTCGACACCATCCACCGCCAAGAGGGTCCGGTAGCCTTCGTCCTCCAGAATCCCCACCAGTGAGGTGCGGATGCTCTCTTCGTCATCGACAATCAATATGGTCTGTGCCATGTCCGACCTGCTCCTTTGGCTCGTCCGTCAGGATCAGAGCCCGACCTCTCTGGCAAGAGCGCCCCAGGCGGGGAGGCTCCGCTCGATCATCCCCTTGTCGACGCAGTAGGCGATCCTGAAGTAGCCGGGAGCACCGAATCCCGCACCGGGGACCAACAGGATGTGGTGCTTCTGGGCCAGGCGGACAAACGCCACGTCGTCGGCAATGGGCGAACGGGGGAAGAGGTAGAATGCCCCGTCCGGCTTCACCATGCTGAACCCGAGGCCGGTCAGCCCTTCGTAGAGGAGATCCCGCTTTTGCCTGTATTCGCCGATATCCACCGATTCGCGCTGGAGCTTTGCCACCAGGCGCTGGAGAAGCGCCGGTGCGTTGACGAACCCCAGGGTGCGGTTGCAGAAGATCGCCCCTTCCATGAAAAGCTCCACATGGGTCATGCGCGGGTTGGCCGCCAGGTAGCCGATCCGCTCGCCCGGCAGTGCCAGGTCCTTGGAATGGGAGGTGACGATCACCGCATTGTCGATGAAGGGGAAGATGCTGGGCACGGCCATGCCGTCGTAGGCGATACGGGCATAGGGCTCGTCGGAGATGACGTTGATCTGCCGCTCCATTTCCCGCTCCTTGCGCTGCACCAGATCGCCCAGTTTCTGCAGGCTTTCGGCAGGATAGATGACCCCGGTGGGGTTGTTGGGGGTGTTGATGATGATCGCCCGTGTCTTTTCGGAAATGGCGTTCTCGATCGCCTGCAGGTCGAGCTGGAAGGTTTCCGGGTCTGTCCAGACCTCGCGGGGGACGCCGCCATGGTTGTCGATGTAAAACTTGTACTCGACAAAGTGCGGGGTCAGGATGATCACCTCTTCGCCGGGGTTGAGGATCGTCTTCAGGACCACGTTGAGGGCGCCGCTGGCGCCGCAGGTCATGACCACGTTCGCCGCGGTCACCTGCAGACCGGACGACTCGGACAGCACCTCGGCAACTGCGGCGCGAGTCTCCTGGTAACCGGCGTTGCTCATGTAGCGGTGCATGCCGAGAGGAGGGGCTGCCGCCAGTCGCCGGAACTCCTCGTCATACCGGGCAGGGGGCTCGATATTGGGATTCCCCAGGGTGAAATCGTAGACGTTATCGGCGCCGTGGACTGCCCGGAGCCGTTCCCCTTCCTCGAACATCTTGCGGATCCAGGACGCTCCCTCGATGAAGGTCTGGATTTTTGCGGCAATGGCCATAGTCTCTCTCCTTCCGGTTGGAAACTATGTAGCATATTTGCAACACCCTGTGCAAGGGGAAGCTGGACCAGAACAGGCATGCCAATAATTGGGGGAATCACATGATGGAGAAGTTGGTGTGGATGATCTTCTGCAGTTCCTCGATCCGGATGAGGGCATTGCGCACCCGTTCCCGCTCCTCGGTGGAGAGTTCGTAGGGGTTCAGATAATAGGAGTCCTTCTGAATCCCCTTGATGACCTTTATCTGCAAGAGAATTCTATGGCGGGTAAGGGCAAGGTAGGCATCGGTGAGACCTGCTGCTGTGTTGCGGGAAAAGCTCCGTTCCGCTTCCAATAACTCGATCCGTTTCAGGGTGCTGGTAGCCGGTATCCCCTGGTTGATGGCGAGTATCCTGACGTTCATCACAAGGGGTGCCCAGGCAAGGAGTTTCAGGTTGAACTCTCCCTTGTGTTCACCCGAACCCTCGGTCCAGAGCCGCTTCAGGAACCCGAGTGCCAGTTTCATCTCGGTAGCGGCCTTGGCCATGCCCCATAAAACCTGGAAATAATCCTGTTCCAGACCACGGATGAGGGATATCAGCTCCTTGGCCAGCTTCTGGTCACCGGCAACAGCGCGGGCATCGGAAAGGACTATGAGATCCATCAGGTTCTTCCCATAGTCTTCATATTCATACCGCACAATGGAGAGGAGCTTTCTCCGCCACTGGGTATAGGAACCGCGCCAGGTGGGGTTAGAGGGCATGATGTCGCCAGTGCACTTCTTGAAACCGATCTCTGCCAACCGCTCCACCAGAAGTTCGGAAAACTCCTTGAAATAGCGGTCGACCTCCTCGTCGCCATCGGCATAAACGATCAGATAATCCTGGTCGGTAATGAGGGTCTGCTCCTCGCGACCGTCGCTCCCCATGCTGATCAGGGCATAGGGGACCGGCGGTGCCCCCTTCCCTTCGCCTGCGAGTTCCTGCTCCACCAGCGAAAGCGCTCTCCCTGCCAGCAGGTCGCGGTACTCGGTGCAACTTGCATGCAGGGCGGGAACCGACTGCGACGCGAGAAAACGCTCCATCTCCTGGAGATTGAGCGTGTCATGGATCTCTTTGAGCTTCCCGTAGTCCGAGGTGACCCCGATCGACTGACACAGCTCCCGCTGCCTCCCCGAACTCCCCGTGACAAGGTTCATCTCCTTTTCAAACCGCATGCAGAGTTCATCAAGGAGCCTGCGCGCCTCGCTACCGGTCAAAAGCGGCAGAAAGTCGCGGACTCGCCGCATGATCTGCTGGTGCAGCTCCTCCGGAGCTATTTTGTGGATTATGTCGTGGTACATGTCTGGAGTCCAAAAAAAAGGGGAAGGCAAGCCTTCCCCACATTGTATCACACAGTTGATCCGATGTTAGTGGTCGATGGCCTTGGCCATGCCGATGCCGGTGTTCTGGCGGACGTAGATCTCGTCGAACATCTCTTCGGACTTGCGGCTCGGGAAGGCCAGGCAGCCGATGATGGCGGCCAGGAAGCCAACCGGGATCGAGAGGAGCCCCGGGTTCTTCAGCGGGAAGAGCGGTGCATCCAGACCGAGCATGGACTTGCCGTCCTTGTTCTTCTCGTAGTCGGCCTTGGCCTTGGCCAGGTCCTTCAGCTGTGCAGCGGTGAGTACGGCACCCTCGGCCTGC
>JACRPV010000264.1 GCA_016223015.1 Geobacter sp.
GGCTGCAACGCCAAAGAACTTCCCCTCCCCATGATGAATATCCTCAATGGCGGCGCCCATGCCGACAACAACGTTGATATCCAGGAGTTCATGATCATGCCCGCCGGCGCACGGAGTTTTTCCGAGGCACTGCGGATGGGCGCCGAGATCTTCCATAACCTGAAAGGGGTCTTGAAGGCCAAGGGGTACAACACCTCCGTGGGTGACGAAGGGGGCTTCGCGCCAAACCTGAAGTCCAACGAAGAAGCGCTCGAAGTGATCATGGAAGCCATTGTCAAGGCAGGCTACAAGCCGGGCGAAGAGGTCCTCCTGGCCCTCGACGTCGCCTCCTCGGAACTGTTCAAGGACGGGGTCTACACCCTGGAGAACGAGGCCGAACCGAAGAAGAGCCCGGCACAGATGGTCGATTTCTACGAGAACCTGGTCAACAAGTACCCGATCGTCTCCATCGAAGACGGCATGGCGGAAAACGACTGGGACGGCTGGAAACTGCTGACCGACCGGCTCGGCAAAAGGATTCAGATCGTCGGCGACGACCTCTTCGTCACCAACCCGAAGATCCTGAAGGAAGGGATCCAGAAGGGAATCGCCAACTCCATCCTGATCAAGCTGAACCAGATCGGCACCCTGACCGAGACCCTCGACGCCATCGAGATGGCCAAGCGGGCCGGTTACACCTGCGTCATCTCCCACAGGAGCGGTGAGACCGAGGACACGACGCTCGCCGACCTGGCCGTGGCGGTCAATGCCGGCCAGATCAAGACCGGCTCCCTCTGCCGCACCGACCGGGTCGCTAAATACAACCAGCTGCTCCGGATCGAGGACGAACTGGATTCGACCGCCCTGTTCCGCGGCAAGGACGTCTTCTACAACATCAAGAAATAACACCGCTTCGCGGGCAGTGCTTCCCATGACTGCCCGTGAACATGCTGCTGCAGCCCACGGGGGTGTCCGGATGGACATCCCCGTTTTTCATTTCCGGACGGCACGATAGCCGCCCGGTCTATGGTCACCGACGGTTCGCGTCAGAGCAACTTCAGATCGTATCCGCCCCCCCGTGTCAAATCCTGAACAGTACCTGTTCAGTCAAATAACGATTACGCCCACCCCATGAAGCATATCAAATGTTGTAACAGGCTGTTTTACAGGCTTTTTACAACATCGTCCCTCAACAGAAAACAGTGCCCAGCGAATTCACCATGCACTCCCCCTTCATTTTGCGTAGCCCAGCCCCGAGCGGTTCTGAAAATATCCTCATGATCCTGCAATACCACACAATATCAATTAGTTATGCTCTAATAATTTTAATGAATTATAATATTGAAGCACAGGTTCTTGGGCACCATTTTGCAATTCCTGAATATATGAAAAACGATATCCCTGCAGCATGGCACACAGAGGAGACGGGCATATGACGATGTTATTCTCACTGATGTTGACACTGACCGTGGCAATGACCACGATAATGGTCCTCAGGATATGCGGAACCTGGCTGCAGGTAAACGAATCCGCCGAGGATGGCGATCTGGAGCGGCTCCAGACATTGCAGGGACAGGAAAACGGCTGGGTTATCCGCCACCTGGTCTGTGCAATCCTCGCCTTCTCCCTGGTGGCTGCCGCCAAGTATTTCCCCTCCCAGGGCGCACCGGAGAACCTGGTGAGCGTAACCGCGATCTACAGCCTGGTTTCGTTCATCTTTGCCTTCGCAGAGTCGGTGCTGGCGCAACGGATCGCCGTCATCACCCTGTCGCGGATGCAGCCGCTGCAGGAGCGCCAAGAGGAAGAGCTGTCGTAGTCCAGGTTGTTGAAAACGAAGTTTCAGCGCAGCTAAAAACGGCCATCTCGCCGCCGTCCTCGAAAGCCACTTTGTGCGGCGTAGCGCTGTTTATGCCCTGTGGGTACTACGCCTCCGCAGGGCTTTCTGCGGGTGCGACGATCTGACCGTTTTTGAACAACCTGACTTACCGATCTGTACGAACTGACCATGCTGGCAGGATACCTGGAAGAAGGGATGCACGAGACCCCCGCGGTCTTCGACCTGTTCTTCCGCCACAACCCCTTCAAAGGCGGCTACGCGGTCTTTGCCGGCCTGGAAACGGCGCTCGACTACCTGGAGAACCTTGCCTTCAGTGACGATGAACTCGCCTACCTGGGGGGGCTCGGCATCTTCAAACCCTGCTTCCTGGAGTTTCTCCGTTCGTTTCGTTTCCGCGGCACCGTCACCGCCCTGCGGGAAGGGACGGCGGTCTTCGGGCGGGAACCGCTCCTGACCGTGGAGGGGACCATGGCCGAGGCCCAGTTCGTGGAGACCGCGCTCCTCAACATCGTCAACTTCCAGACCCTGATTGCCACCAAGGCCGCCCGCATCTGCCACATGGCCGGTGACGCTTCGGTCATCGAGTTCGGCCTGCGCCGTGCCCACGGCCCCGACGGCGGACTGTCGGTGGCCAGGGCCGCCTATATCGGCGGTGTGCGCAGCACCAGCAACGTGGAGGCAGGCCACCGCTTCGGTATCCCGGTGAAGGGAACCCACGCCCATAGCTGGATCATGGCCTTCCCGGACGAGTTGACCGCATTCAGGGCCTATGCCGACGTCTTCCCCGACGGCTGCATCCTCCTGGTGGATACCTACGACACCCTGGCAAGCGGCATCCCCAACGCCATCACCGTGGCCAGGGAGCTCCGGGCCAAGGGGCATGAACTGCGCGGCGTGCGGATCGACTCCGGCGACCTGGCCTGGCTCTCCCGCGAGTCGCGAAGGATGTTCGACGAGGCTGGATTCCCGGCAGTGAAGATCGTCGCCTCCAACGAGATCGACGAGTACGTCATAGAGTCGATCCTCTCCGAAGGGGGAAAGGTGGACATCTACGGCGTCGGCACCCGGCTCGCCACCGGCATGGGGGACGGCGGCGGTGCCCTCGGAGGGGTCTACAAGCTGGTCAGGATCGGCGACACCCCCAAGCTCAAGGTGACCAGCGATCTCGCCAAGGCGACCCTCCCCGACAAGAAGCGGCTGTTGCGCGCCGTGGCGCCAGACGGCAGCTTCCTCATGGACATCATGACCCTGGCCGGCGAAGAGCTGCAGGCCGGGGATACGGTCATCAACCCCGCAAATCCCCTGGAACAGAAGCCGGTGCCGGTCAATGCGCGGCTGGAGGAGTTGCGCCGCGAGGTGATGTGCCAGGGCAGGCGGCTGATCCCTCCCGAATCGCTGGAGGAGATGGCAAACCGCTGCGCGAACCAGCTCACAAGGCTTCCCCAGGGATGCCTGCGCCACATCAATCCGCATATCTACAAGGTATCCGTGAGCACGAAGCTCAATGAGCTGCGCATCCACCTGGTCCAGGAGGCTGTGAAGGGGTATGGAAAGCCGTAACAGGCGAGGAAGGAACCGATGTCCGATTGCTCCGCACTTATCATAGTCGACGTCCAGAACGACTTCTGCCCCGGCGGCGCCCTGGAGGTCAAAGAGGGGGACCGGGTGATCCCGCTCCTGAACCGGGCCGCCGCGATCTTTGCCGCACGGGGCCTGCCGGTCGTCGCCTCCCGCGACTTGCATCCGGCGCAGACCAGCCACTTCAGCCAGTATGGCGGCATCTGGCCGGTGCACTGCGTCCAGGGGACCGCCGGCGCGGCGTTTCATCCGGAACTCCGCCTCCCCGAGGGGAGCATCGTCGTCTCCAAGGGGATGGACCCTGCCAGCGACGACTATTCGGCACTTCACGCGCGGGATGACCGTGGCCGGCTCCTCCCCGCGGTCCTCCGCGAGCTGGGGGTTTCACACCTCTGGATCGGCGGCCTCGCCACCGACTACTGTGTCAAGGAAAGCGTGCTGGAGGCGATTTGCCAGGGATTCGAGGTCACGGTCCCGGTCGATGCCTGCCGCGGAGTAGACCTCAGCCCCGGCGACTCGGCGCGTGCCCTGGACGAGATGGAGGCAGCAGGCGCCAGACTCGCCACCATCGCCGATCTCTGATAATAACCCTTTGACACAACAGCTCAAATCCTATAGATTTACTCACTTGCACGAGGAGCAGCGAATCCACCAAGGTGCGGGTTCGCTTCGACCGGTACGCCGGACGCCGCCAGGGGCTGCGCCGGGCAGATGCCGCGAAAGCCCTGGCGGAGCGGTCCGCCAGCGGCCCTGAAGCGAATGCGCCGGAGAAGACGACATGATCATCAAGACCAACAACCTCAAGATCAAGAGCATCACCCCCATCATTGCCCCTGCAGACCTGCGCCAGGTCTTCCCGCTCTCCGAGGAGGCAAGCGAATTCGTCACTGCCAGCCGCACCGCGATCAAGAACATTCTCCAGGGCAAGGACCCGCGCCTGATGGTGGTGGTCGGCCCCTGCTCCATCCACGACCCGATCGTCGCCCATGAATACGCCCATCGCCTGGCCAAGCTCGCTGCCGAGGTATCGGACCAGCTCTTCCTGCTCATGCGGGTCTATTTCGAGAAGCCGCGCACCACGGTGGGGTGGAAAGGGCTGATCAACGATCCGGACATGAACGGCACCCACCTGATCTCCAAGGGGCTCGGCGTGGCGCGGAGCCTGTTGTGCAAGATCACGGCCCACAACCTGCCGATTGCCACCGAGATGCTCGACCCGATCACCCCCGAGTACCTGGCCGACCACCTCTCCTGGGGGGCCATCGGAGCCCGCACCACCGAGTCCCAGACCCATCGCGAGCTGGCCAGCGGCCTCTCCTTCCCGATCGGCTTCAAGAACGGCACGGACGGCAACCTGCAGATCGCCATCGATGCCATGATCGCAGCCCTCCACCCCCACCACTTCCTCGGCATCAACCGGGAGGGGCTCGCCTCCATCGTGCAGACCACCGGCAACCCGGATGTGCATATCGTCCTGCGCGGCGGGAAAAAACCGAACTATTCCCCCGAAGACATCAAAAAGTCCGAGGAGATGCTGCAGAAGGCCGGCCTCTTTCCCACCGTCATGGTCGACTGCAGCCATGGCAACTCGGAAAAGAACCACGAGAAGCAGCCGGCAGTGCTGGAGTCGGTCCTCGACCAGATCGAGGCGGGCAACCGCTCCATCTCCGGCGTGATGATCGAGAGCTACCTGCATGACGGCAACCAGCCGATGCCGAAGAGCCCGGCCCAGTTGAAATACGGCGTCTCCATCACCGACAAGTGCCTCGGCTGGGAGACCACGGAGACCATCCTGCGCCATGCCCATGCCCGGCTGAAGAAATGCGGCGGACGCCGTATCGACTGATCCGGCTCCCTTTGCGCAGCCCCTGCTGCGACACCATAAAAAAAAGCGCTGCCCCATGACAAGGGGAGCGCTTTTTTTTATTTAGTTTCCATCAGGAAACTCCGGATGAGAAACTATTGGTTTCCGGATCGGAAAGGAGGGATTTTTCGTCCTGGCAAGGAAATCAAGGGATTGCGCGGAGGCGTACATCGGTACGCCGCACAAGGAATCCCGCGGATTGACACCGCCAGGGCGGAAAAGAACCCTTTCCGGACGGAAATCCGGAAACTCAGGGGCTGCCGAACCGGTAGAAGGCAAAGCGGACGCTGCCGTCCTCCTGCCAGAGGGTGTCGATGAGGAGGGCGTTCTCTCCCGGTTTCCGGCGATAGCTGTTCGGGTCGTTGATCCAGGTGATGGAGGGGTTGCGGTAGAAGGCCCGCAGCGCCTGCTGGACAAAGGCCCGGCCGGCAGGGGCATTGTTGACGAACAGGAAGGTATTGGGGGGAAACTGGGGAACCTCTTTCATCAGGGCGGTAAGAAACCGCTCCATCCCCTCCCCTTCCTGCTGCCAGGCCCTTCCCCGCACCTGTGCCTGCCAGAGATTGAAGCCGACAAAGCCGGCCAGGCAGAGCCCGACGATGCCGGCTGCGATGCGGGGCGAGAGGCGGTCGCGCAGCCGCATGAGGAGCGCCGCATACACGATGGCCGCCCCTGCAGAGGGGAGGTAGAGGTGGCGGCTCAGGGAATTGCAGAGGTAGCGCGGCTCCAGCTGGGTCAGGGTGCTGAGGCTCTGGGGGAGAAAGGTGAAGAAGACCCAGGCATAGCCCAGGATGAGGAGGCGCCGGTCTTTTACCAGCAGGAAACTGAGCGGCACCAGGAGACAGGTGAGGTAGAGGCGCGGATCGTTTGTTCCCCACCGGCTGTCCGGGGTAAGGGAGAATGCGGTCCACCCGGTGAACAGGCTGCGCAGGGGGCGGAAGGCGGAATAGCGTGCGACCTCAGCCTGGGCGCCGAAGATCTGGTAGGTAACGACGTAGTTCAAAAGCACGTAGAAGACCACCACCGAGCACAAGGCGGCAAGTCTCAGCACAACGGCCTTCTTCTCCCGCATGCCGTCGAACCAGAAGAGTTCCAGCAGCAGCACCACGAACGGCAGCGATGCCGCCTCCTCCTTGCTGAAGACCGCCATGGCGAACCAAAGGAGCGACAGCCACCACTGGCGGCGGTTGCCGGTCTGGCGGAAGACCACATAGGCATGGAGGGTGAGGAGATAGAAGGTCAGGTTCAACAGGGTGCTGTTGGCCGCCTTCCAGAACGCGGCGTCGATACCGACGGTGCTGGCGACGAAGATCGTTGCGGCGACAAAGGCATGCCAGCGGTCGCCGAGGAGCCGGTTCAGGAAGCGGTAGAAGAGGATGGCATTGAGACACCAGAGAATGGCGGCAAAGAGATTGTACCCCAGGGGGTCGAAGCCCGAAACCGCGTAGACCGGCCATGCCGAGGCATTGGCCACGAAGCGGAGGATGTAGTTGTAGCCGAGCAGGACCGCCTTTGGCCCCTGCTGGATGTGCTCCAGGATGGCAAAGTCGTCGAAGGCGAAGAAATTGCCCAGAAACGGGCCGAAAAAGGCGGCGGTAACGACCAGGGCCACCCCGGCAAAGATAAAAAAGAGGGGGCGGCCGTTATCCGGCAGTCCCCCTCGTTTCGGGTCGTACTGAACCACCCGTCAGATCCCGCAGCCGCAGCCGCGACTGCACTTGGCGGTCGGCATGTGCAGCGCCCGGATGAAGGTCGCCTCGGTCGCCTTCCGGATCTCATCCACCACGGCAGGGGGCACGGCCGTGTCGAGGGAAAGGATGACCATCGCCTCACCCCTTTTCTCGCTACGGCCCAGATTCATGGAGGCGATGTTGATGTCGTGCTGCCCCATGATGGTGCCGATCTTGCCGATCATGCCGGGCCGGTCGTCGTAGTGGAGCAGCAGCATATGCTCCTCCGGGGTGAAGTCCATGTTGTAGTCGCGCAGCCGGACGATGCGGGGCGCCCCTTCGAAGAGGGTGCCGGAGACCAGCCTGCGCTTCCCCCCCTCCCCTTCGATGACCAGGGTGATCAGGTTGGAGAAGGCGTCGGTCTGGGTCGACTTGGTCTCCTCGATGGTGATCCCCATCTGCTCGGCGATCAGCGAGGCATTGACCATATTCACGTCCTGCTCCACGCGCCGGTTGAGCAGTGCGGCGATACCGCAGACCGCCAGCGGCGTGCAGTCATAATGGGCGATATTCCCGGCAAACCCGAAGGAGACCTTGGCCGGATTGGAATCGACCAGCTGGATGCCGAAATCGCACATCACGCTCATCAGGTTGAGGAACGGCCGCATCTGGTCCATCAGCGCCAGATCGAAACGGGGGATGTTCACGGCATTCTCCAGCGGCTGCTCGTCCAGGTAGTTGAGGATCTCCTTGGAGACGTCCACGGCCACGTTCACCTGGGCCTCGAAGGTATTGGCCCCCAGGTGCGGGGTCACCACCATCCGTTCGTGGGTGATGAGCTGGCGGAGGGTGTCCGAATCGGGAGGCTCCTTGGTGTAGACGTCAATCCCGGCAACGGCGATCTTCCCCGAATTGAGGGCGTTCAAGAGCGCTGCTTCGTTGTAAATCCCGCCGCGGGCCACGTTGAGGACAATGACGCCGTCCTTCATCATGCCAAGCTCGCGCTCGCCGATCATGTCCCTGGTTTCCTCGGTGAGCGGCGTATGGACGGTGATGATGTCGCAATTCTTGTAGATCTCGTCGTGGGAGACCAGCTTGACCCCCAGGTCGTGGGCCCGTTTCACCGCAATATAGGGGTCGCAGGCAAGGACCTCGCACTCGAAGGCCTTCAATCGGGTGGCGACACGCCCCCCCACCTTGCCCAGGCCGATGACGCCGGCGGTCCGCCCCTTCAGCTCATAACCGGTAAACGGCGCCCGCTTCCATTCCCCCCCCTTGAGCGAGGAGTTTGCCTTGGTCACGTTGCGGCAGGCAGCCAGGAGGAGTGCCATGGTATGCTCGGCAGCGCTGTTGGTGTTGCCAAAGGGTGCATTGACCACGATGACGCCGCGGGAGCTGGCATATTCCACATCCACGTTGTCGATGCCGTCCCCGACCCGCGCCACCATCATCAGTTTCCTGCCGGCATCGAGCACGTCCCGGTCCACGGTGGTGCCGCTACGGGTGATGATCACCTCGTAGTCGCCGATAATCTTCAGGAGTTCATCCTTCTTCAGGCCGAGACGCACATCAAGCTCGACCCGCGGGTCCTGCTTCAAAAGCGCCAGCCCTTCGCCGGCTACCTCATCGGTAACAATCACTTTCATTGCATCGATCTCCTTGTTGCCAGTGTCGCCGCAGCACGCGAATCCCCTCCGCAGCCCGGCCCGCACGGCCCCGCCGCGTACCGGCCTGCCGTGAAATACGCATCATAGACCTGACGGGGAAAAATTGCAAGACCAGGGGGCCGGTTTCGTGGTATACAGTTCCCCACCGCCCATGAAACAGAGCAGCCCGTTCCATATCGTCCTCATCGAGCCGGAGATACCGCCCAACACCGGCAACATCGCCCGTCTCTGCGCCGCCACCGGCACGCCGCTCCACCTGGTGGGCAAGCTCGGCTTCTCCCTGGACGACCGCTACCTGAAGCGGGCCGGGCTCGACTACTGGCACTCCGTGGAGATCAGCACCTGGCCCGACCTGCCGACGCTGCAGGCAGCCTTTCCCCATGCCCGCTTCGTCTATGCCAGCAAAAAGGCAGCGTCCTGCCACACCGCGTTCGCGTTTCGCGAAGGGGATTTCCTGGTCTTCGGCAAGGAGACCGAGGGGCTGCCCGACGCGCTGATCGACGCCCACCCCGACACCTGCATCCGCATCCCCATCTTCGGAAACGTCCGGAGCCTCAACCTCTCCACCGCAACAGGGATCGTGCTGTACGAAGCGCTTCGGCAGGTGGGGAAGCTGGCATGAACCGGGGGACGGATAACTCATACCAACTCGGCAGCGGTCACATCCCCGCTCGCGTAACACTCAACCAGCGACAAGATCGGCCTAGAGGCCAGTCAGGCCTGAGAAGTTAGCTTGAATGAAAAATGATAATTCAAACCAAATCTAAGCCCATATACAGCACGATTTCTGTTCTAGCACCAGTTGTCGGACTTGCCACGCATATCGTAATTGCTACACTCGTTGGCGCAACAGATACAACCCATGGATTATTTAAGGTTATGCTCGTTGCAGAGCTACTTTGGTATGCATCAATCGTTGGGTTCGTCTCTGGCTTGATTGGAGTCCGAAAGAGAGAACACCCGAAACTTCTCGGCTATGTCGGGTTAATTGTAAATGGTGTTTTGGCAACATTCTTCACTGTGGCCATTTTGACAAGCTAACTAGGCACTCGACCTGACAGATAAAGCCGTCAGGCCAACGCCCATGACGTTGAGGCAAAATAAATGAATGAAAACATCGAATTTCTTTATCGGTTTCGACATTTGCAGAATGAGCACCGCGAATGGACTAAACAGATACTGGTGGATTCGATTTTGTATTTTGCAGATCCGCCGTCTTTCAATGATCCTTTCGACTGCAAGATTCATTATTCAAATAAAGTTTCCTTGGACGAGCTCAGGCATTATTACACTGGAATATTAAAAGAAAAGTTTCCACACCTAAATCGAAAGCAACTTCGTGAGAAAATTGCATCTGACATACGCGGCATAAACCGTGATGACTTCACCTGCCAGATGGCAGCAGGAATGCAAGATTCAGCTAATAGGTTAGGAGTTCTTTCTCTATCCGCAACGTGCGAAAACATTTTACTTTGGTCACATTATGCTGCAAGCCACACAGGAATTTGCTTGAAATTTCATGCTTCCAATACGACACCATTTTTCGGAATGGCTCAGAAGGTCAGTGGCGAGTTCCGGTGACAGTTTACTTTGCGCGAGTTCCGGTGACAGTTTACTTAATTTCATGGCGAGTTCCGGTGACAGTTTACTTAATTTCATAGAGTTAAATATACTGTCCCCGAAATTCACCTGTCCCGAAATTCACTCCGGGAAAGCTGAAGGCGAAATACTATGCGTTGAACTGCGCCGTGGACGGGATTCAGGTTGCCGCAGGGACGACCATCGGCAACAGGTCCCTGGAGGTCATCGACAAAAAGGACAACCGCCTCGAACTTGCGGACAAGGATGGCAAGCATGCGGTCGAGGCAAGACTGACAAAGCTGGCTGCTGAAAAAAGCAAGACCTCTCTCGAACTCAAGAAGCAGATGAAAGCTTTGCCGGCCGATTCGGAGCGGATGCAGCAGCTGCAGAAGGAACTGGAGGCCATCTCCATCTGGTTCCGCACCGCCGCCGCTGCCGACGTCGTTACGGTCAGGCAGCGATAGTCGGCATCGTCACAGGGTCGCGGCTCAAAAATCCTAAAATGTGCGTAACGGGTGATTCAGGTACAGTTCCAGACCCGCAGATCAAAGCCATGGCTGCTTGTCGTAAAATTATATAACCCTGATGCATTAAGGAGGACAATTGCAATGAAATTATTCTATATAAGTATTTGTGCCATCTGTCTCAACTTTGGCATAAACACATCGGCAATGTCCGAATGCAAGATAACAGAACATACTGATAGATTTGAAGTTGACTGCAGTGAAGCATTTGATGCTAAAGGTACAACTACTATTGAAAGTACTGATATTAAAACAGATAATATTAATGTTGGCAAAATAGATAAGATATACATGAACAATTACAATGAAAATTCAAATCTACTCCAGCTATTAGGGAGTAAAGAGTTTTGGTCGGAGTTTAAATGGAAGAACTTTGAAGAGAGTGAGCTTTACAAAGCAACAGAATGGCACCCACCCGGTTGGAGCGGAAATGGTAATATTGCTAATGTTACACGATCTAATACTTATTCAACAGACATTAGACTTGAGAGATTAAACATTAGAAGTATGACCTTGTATATCCGCTCGGACCGCATTGGACTATTATCAGTTCACGGCACATCCCCTAATGAATCTTTTGAAGACTACAAGAAATTAGTTAGTTGGTGTAATGAAAGATTCGGTGAAGCAACAGTCAAAGACGAGCAAACTGAGACCAGGGATAAAAACAACCGAGATACCATAGAGACTTCTTGGACAATAGGAACTACAATAATTAGTGTTAAACATTCAATAGAAGTTT
Source organism: Geobacter sp. (assembly GCA_016223015.1). Classification (GTDB taxonomy): domain Bacteria; phylum Desulfobacterota; class Desulfuromonadia; order Geobacterales; family DSM-12255; genus Geoanaerobacter. The sequence goes on from JACRPV010000264.1 coordinate 11,443, forward strand.
TCACAAATGGGACATCCAGAAACTTCAATAAAATATCGTTCAATAGGAACATAGCTGTTAGTGACGGTGAAAGAAAAACCGAGGCGTTGCGAAATAACATGTAGTAACCGGGTCGCGTCTTTAAATCTCGAACATAGCGTAACGGTTCCTGACGGTATCTGACTCCTGACCCAGCAGAGTCATAGCCCAGCGCAGCACCAGGCCCCGCTGCTGCGCTCTCCCACGTTGGGGAATTCGGGGTAGAGTAGAGAGCAGGTTTCACCCTGCCCTCCCTCATCAAACCGTGCATGCGGTTTTCCCGCACACGGCTTTCCGATGTTCTTCACTACAAAGCATGCGCTTTCGTCCAGCCCGCTGATGTCGGCACTTTATACA
>JACRPV010000265.1 GCA_016223015.1 Geobacter sp.
CCCGGCGGCAATGGCGTCAACCGTATGTTCGCCGTCGCAGCGTTTCCATATCTCGGCCCCAAGCATGTTTAGCTGATGCATCACGCCAGCGCAGAGCAGAATCATCACGCCATCGCCGGAAGCGTCCTCGCCGCGTTCAAGCATGGCCATCGCGGCGTCGCGAAGCTCGTCCTCCTCGCGCCAGATAATCGCCGGATTCCTAAGCGGCCTGTCGATCATTTCCCCTCCGTAACAAGCTCATACTGAAGCCTCACCTTCACCCTGTACCGAGAAAACCGTAGCACCATGAGCGACACCGCAAGCGACGCAGCAGCCAGATACCATAGCACCTGGTACACCTTGTACACTCCGTACTCATCAGCAATATACCCGCCAATGGCAGTTGCGATGGAGCCGACGCCCATCAGCAGGAAAAAGTTCAGCCCGTAGCCAAGCCCGCGCGCGCCTTTTGACGTATATTTCGCCACAAGCCCGTTCTGCACCGGCTGCCATGCGTAAAAAACGGTATTGAATGCGATTGTCCATGCCACAAGCGGCGTGTCCGCCGTGCGGCCCACAAACCACAAGGTCGGCACGGCGATGGCGAAAATTATGATGTGGCCGAACTCCGGACGTTTCAGATGCGCAACGAACATGCCGCCAGCCCATTGCCCGATCACGCCCGCAAACAGCACCGCGCTTGTGAGCATTCCGGCATAGAGCGCCGGATTGTCCGACACCGCAATGGCGTTCACCTCGCTTGCAAAGAGCGCGGGGAAAAACGTTATAGACCCGCGATAGACCAGACCGAAGAATACGCAGCCAACATACAGCAGAACCAGCGAGACCGGAATCGCGCCGCCTCTTTCACCCGAACGAACTTCTCCGGTGCGGGCTTCATTGGGCACAGACGCCCTCTTCCCGCCAAACGAGAAAACCATGTCGCCCAAAAGCGCTGGCGCGTCGGAAATACGGAACTTCTCCTCGCCCTCAAGGCTCATGCGCCAAACAATAAGGGCAAACAGAAAGCCCGAAGCGGCGAACGCAAAATAGGCCGCGCGCCAGCTTCCGGTCAGTGTCACGATAATTCCCGCCGCAAGCGGCGCTCCGGCAAGCCCGACGCTGCCAAGCACGCCATGCAGCCCCAGAGCCTTGCCCGGTTTTTCAAGGTGTTTAGTTACAAGCGAAAGCCCAGCCGGATGGTAGATGCTGGCGAAAAACCCCATCAGACCGAACGCCATTGCGAAAACCACGATATGCGGCGACAGGCCGATCAGCGCAGACGACGCCGACATGCCAAGCAGGCTGAACACAAGCATCCGGTGCGAGCCGTGGCGGTCAACCAGCAGCCCGGCTGGAATCGAGCCGAACCCAAACAGGAAATACGCGATATTTGCCGCC
>JACRPV010000291.1 GCA_016223015.1 Geobacter sp.
CCTTTATTTTGTCCAGATTTTTTTCGGAGTTGCATCGTGCAGCAGTACAATGTTCATGAAATCGACAGGCGCCGCACCTTCGCCATAATTAGCCATCCGGACGCCGGCAAGACCACCATCACCGAAAAACTCCTCCTTTTTGGTGGCGCCATTCAACAGGCTGGCGAGGTCCGGGCGCGGAAGGCGTCCCGTCATGCCACCTCCGACTGGATGGAGATGGAAAAACAGCGTGGCATTTCTGTCACCTCGTCAGTCATGAAGTTCACCTACCGGGATTTCGAGGTCAACCTTCTCGACACCCCCGGCCACAACGACTTTTCCGAAGACACCTACCGTGTCCTCACTGCCGTCGACTCCGCCCTGATGGTCATCGACTCGGTTAAAGGGGTGGAAAGCCAAACCAAGAAACTCCTTGAGGTCTGCCGGCTTCGCCATACCCCGATCATGACCTTCATCAACAAGCTTGACCGTGAAGGGCGCGAGCCTCTGGAACTGATCGACGAGATCGAAAGCGTCCTGAAGATCCAGTGTGCGCCCATGACTTGGCCGATCGGCATGGGCAAACGGTTTCGCGGCACCTATCACCTCTACACCAAGGAGTTGACCTTCTTCGACCCGGAGGCGGAGCGAGGAACTGGACAGATCGTGACCGTCCAGGGGCTCGACGACCCTCGGCTCGAACAGCTCCTGGGAAGCCAGGTCGATGAACTCAGACACGATATAGAACTGATAGAGGGAGTTGCACAGCCCTTTGAACAGGAGGCCTACCTGGCCGGGCTGCAGACCCCGGTCTTCTTCGGGAGTGCCATTAACACCTTCGGGGTCCAGCAACTGCTCGACAGCTTCGTCGAACATGCACCGGCACCGCTCCCCCGCGAAGCAGTAACCCGCACCGTATCCCCCTATGAAGAACCGTTCAGCGGCTTTGTGTTCAAGATCCAGGCGAACATGGATCCGGCCCACCGCGATCGTATCGCCTTTTTCCGGATCTGCTCTGGAAAGTTCACTCGCGGTATGAAGGTCAAGCACCTGCGACTCGGCCGCGATATGCAGATCGCCAATGCGACGATCTTCATGGCCCAGGACCGGACCAATGTGGATGAAGCATATCCCGGCGACATCATCGGCATCCACAATCACGGTATCATCAAGATCGGGGACACCTTCACCCAAGGAGAAGACCTCAAGTTCACCGGCATTCCCAATTTCGCCCCGGAGCATTTCCGCAAGGTCCGGCTCCTCGACCCGATGAAGTCAAAATCGCTGGAAAAAGGGCTGGTACAGCTGGCAGAAGAAGGAACCACCCAGGTCTTCCGTGCCCAGATGGGTGCTGACTGGATCGTCGGCGCTGTCGGCCTGCTCCAGTTCGATGTGGTCATGCACCGGCTTGAACATGAATACAAAGTCAAGGCCACCTATGAACCGGCATCCTATGTCACCGCCAGATGGGTGACCGGGGAAAAGAAGAAACTGGACGAGTTCCAGCGTAAAGAGGCCATGCACTGCTATATCGACGGGGAAGGCAACCTGGCCTATCTGGCAGGAAGCCAGTGGCGCTTGGAAAATACCATGGAAAACTGGAAGGAACTGGTGTTCCTCGAAACCCGCGAACACCGCTAACTGCCGGTTCATCGCCCGTGCTAGTCACCTGCAAGCCCTCTCGTCCGGAGGGCTTTTTTGTCATACCCCCTGCAGAAGCCACCACCAGAGCGGAAGAGAGAGAAACGACAGCGGGATCCCGATCCCGAGCATGAGCGTGACCAATGCCGGGTTCAGCCGGTGATCGACGGCTATGATGCCTGCCGTGATCATCGGCGCCATGGCTGCCTCGAAAAGGGTTACCTGCATGACCTTCCCACTGCCGCCAAGCATGACCACATAGACGAAATAGAGGATCGCCGGTCCGAGCGCCAGTTTATAGAGCAACCCCAGCGAAAGCCCCTTCAGCTCCTGTCTGATCTGGCCAAACCGGAGCTGGAACCCGACTGAAGCGAGGGCTAAAGGTGTCAGGGTGTCGCCGAGTTTCTGCAGGACACTGGTGAGCCAGTCGGGAAACGGCAGCGGTTTGAGCAGAAA
>JACRPV010000292.1 GCA_016223015.1 Geobacter sp.
ACCGGGCTTGGGCTGGCAATCTGCCACAACATCATCAGCCAACACAACGGCGATATTTCCGTAGCCAGTGAAAACGGAAAAGGGACCGAATTCACCATTGACCTTCCTGCAGTGACGGGCCGACTCGATGAAGGCCCCTCTGGAACGATCCAAGATGTAAAGGAGCAGCAATGAGAAAAACACGTATCCTCGTGGTTGACGACGAGCACCTGATTCGCTGGTCACTGGAGCAGAATCTCAAGAAGCAGGGGTATGAGGTTCTGACAGCTGGAACCGGTGAGGATGCACTGAAAATGGTTCGCGAGGATCAGCCCGATCTGATGCTCCTCGACGTGCAACTTCCGGGCATCAATGGCCTGCAGGTCCTGGAGAAGGTCAAGGAAGGCGACGAGGATATCGTCGTAATCATGGTGACCGCACAGGGCGCTCTGGAAACTGCCGTAACAGCCATGCGTCTCGGAGCATATGATTATATCAACAAGCCATTCAACCTTGAGGAAATGGCAATTGTCATCAAAAAGGCACTGGAAACCTCCGACCTGCGTCGGGAGGTCGCCAGTCTGCGGAGCGAGCACAAGAAGTTCGGGCCGCCCAACATTATCGGCAAGAGCAAGCATATGGGTAATGTCATGGAGATGATGAACAAGGTTGCCAAGAGTGAGGCATCCACGGTTCTGATCCAGGGTGAGTCCGGTACCGGTAAGGAACTGGTGGCAAAGTGGATCCACTATGCATCGAGCCGGGCTGAAAAGCCGTTCGTTGCCATCAACTGCGCTGCCGTGCCTTCGACGTTGCTGGAAAGCGAACTTTTCGGCCATGAAAAAGGTTCATTCACCGACGCAAAAGTCACCAAGAAAGGGCTTTTCGAACTCGCTGATGGTGGAACTGTCTTTCTTGACGAGATTGGCGACATGGAAGTAGGGATGCAAGCCAAACTGCTCAGGTTCCTGGAGGACAGAAACTTCCGCAGGATTGGCGGCACCAAGGCGATCTCCGTCGATGTCAGGATTATCTCCGCAACCAACAAGGACCTGTTGAAGGCGATTGAAGACAAGCACTTCCGCAACGATCTGTATTATCGCCTCCAGGTCATACCGATCTACCTGCCTCCGCTGCGTGAACGCAAGGATGATATCCTCCTGTTGGTGCAGCATTTCATCGAGGTTTTTAACAGAGAATTCAACAAGTGTGTCAAGGGTGTTTCCAGCATGGCGGAAAAGATGCTTGTTGACTATGGCTGGCCGGGCAACATCAGGGAATTGAAGAACGTGGTTGAACGGGCCATAATCCTTGGCAATGAAGATACGCTGCTCCTTGAGCATCTTCCCCTTGAGATCGTCGCAAAATCGTCTTCTTCCGTTACTCCACCGACCACCACGTTCAAGCTTCCCCCTGAAGGTGTTGATATTGAAGAGGTCGAGAAGGAACTGATTCGTCAGGCATTGGAGAATTGCGACTGGAATCAGTCAAAGGCGGCAAAGAAGCTCAGCCTGGGTATTGATGCGTTTCGTTACCGGATGAAAAAATTTGGCTTCCTTAAATGAAAGATATCAAATAATATTGTGTGTGAATTGAACATCCAGCGGATGGATTTGCCGCGGTAAAGGCTTAAATTATCAATGAATACTGACTGGTTACGCTGTGTCGCCGAGTGGGCACTTAAGTTGCATATGGTAATCATAACTGATGGAAACATTACATCACAAGTGACAAATCTCCAATAAATCCGGAGGAAATAATATGGCGGCACATGTTCAGAGGAAAATGGCACTGCTGGTCATCTCGCTGTTTGTAGCGGTCATTTCGCTACCTATGGCTGCCGCAGATGTGCTTGCCTTACAAGCTACTCCGTTGCAGCCGATTACCCAGGCTGTCAGGACACCGATTCGCATCGCCATGAATAGCGATGGGAGCGGGGGCTTTTTTGTTACTGACCCGCGTAGTGGTGGTGTGTTGAAATTCAATGCTGCCGGCGAGTTTTTGCAGAAAATTGGTACGGCCGGGGTGCCGCAAGGTATCGCAGTCAAGAGCAATGGCGATTTGGTAGTGAGTCAGGGGAGCTTTGCTGCGATTATCGATGCGGTTTCGGGTGTGGAAAAGAAGCGGCTTGGACTTTCCGGGGTGGCAACGCAGTTTCAATTTGCCGATGGGGTAGCTGTAGATAACGAAAGTAATATTTATGTTGTTGATTCCAAAGGGTGTAACGTCAAGAAATATGATGCGTCCGGAGAGTATCTTCTGCAGTTCGGTTCGGCAGGGACAGGCAGTACGCAGTTTTCCTATCCGTCGGGCATAGCGTACGAGCAGAACTCGCAGCTTTTGGCAGTTGTTGATACGCTGAACAAGAAAATCAAATTTTACAGCAAAGCGGGTGTCTATCAGAGCGTCATAGGAATTTCCCAGATTGGCTCACTTGGTGCTTTGGAGTTTCAGTCACCGCAAGGTGTGGCATTTGAGCACTCTACCGGCACTCCGCGTATGTATGTGGCTGATGCCTATAACAGCACTGTCCAGGTCATAGATGTGGTGGGCACGGGGTCGTTCGTTGCCTTTATCGGTGACTACGGGACCTCAAATGGCCAGTTGATGATACCGTCTGATGTTGCTTTTGATCAGGTCAACAAGCGGTTGATCGTGGCCAATGGGTATGGCAATGTAACGCTGTACGGAATCGATGGGGGCTCGACACCGGTTTCCTCGGTAATCGCCGCTCCGGTGCTGTCAGTGAATCCGCCGCTTTCGATTGTGAACACTGCGACTGTCGCGCTGGATGGAGCTGTGACTTCCGGATCGAGTGTGTCATGTGTCCTGAATGGTGCTCAGGCGTTTTCAGCCAGTGTTGTCGGGACTTCGTGGAGTTGCACGATAACCGGGCTGCAGTCCGGGGCTAATGCCATCGAAGTGGTGGCCAGGAATGCCTCTCCCGTTGCAGTAAGCAAGCAGTACAGTATCTCATATCTCGCCGGCGGGCCTTCGCTTCGCGTAAATCCACTTTCTGATTATGTCAGTGCCAGTCCCATGACTATAGACGGTACGGTCGATCCTGGCGCTACCGTTCAGGTGTGCAATGCTACGACATCCGTGTGCGGTTCAGCCGTAGTTACCAGCGGGAACTGGAGCTACAGCCAGCTTGCCCTGGTTCCTGGAGTGAACAGCATTCAGGTGTCTGCGGTACTTGGTGGCACATCCATGAAAGCAGTCAGTACCAAATTTGATAACGTCGCGCCGGTCGTTGTGCTGTCGACGGTGACCAATGCGGCAACGGTCAATAATCAGGTTATCAACGTGACCGGCACGGTTCAGGATTCGTACCTGAAAGATGTGCAGGTGAACGGACAGACCGTATCGGTCAATAACGGTGTATTCAGCGCTGCGGTTGCTGGAGTGACGGAACTGCATGTTGTTGCAACCGACTTGGCGAACAACGTGACCACTATCGATCGCACCGGAATAATTTATGACAGTAGCAAGACGAAACTGAGTGTGACTTCCCATGCAGATGGGGCCATAGTCACGACATCCTCGCAAATGGTTTCTGGCACTGCGGACAAAGGGTCAACCGTAACGGTTGGTTCGACCAGCGTACCGGTCTCCGGTGGTGTCTGGTCTTCGAACGTTACTCTTAGCTCTGGGATGAACGATATCCAGATAGTTGCGGCAGACGGATGCAGAACCAAGCTCACGTTGTTCCTCGATGCTGCAAAGCCTGCCCTTGCAGTGTCGACGCCAAGGGTTGACGTTGCAACAAACCAGGCTGTTTATCAGGTTGCCGCGAAGGTTGATGCTGCAGCGAGTCTTTCCTACAATGGCACCACTCAGACCAGCGAAGTGCCCTTTGCACTTTCCTTTAGCCAGGAAGGGCCTTACTCGGTACTGTTGGCTGCAGATGACGGTAATGGCAACGTGAGTTACTCGGTTAGAAATATTCTGTACGACGTGACCCCTCCCGCACTGACCGTCGGCAGCGCGACAGCTCAGACAACAACTTTGAGCGGGACTGCAGAGCCGGGGGCGTCTGTTGTTGTCAGGGCGCTTGATACCGGTGCCATTGTCGGGACAGTTACTGCGGTAAACAACAACTGGACGGCTAACCTCGGTTCTGCCCGGGATCCGTTGAATCTCATCATTTCTGCGACGGATGCCGCCGGGAACATAATGAAGAAAACTTCCTTTGCTCCCGATGGAAATATTAACTACCCGGTTGACCTCGTTGTAACCTTTGAAGATGCACGTTATTGCAATGATAAGATCGTAGGAGTTGGCGCTGCTCCTACCGATCTAGAAATTGCCCATGGAGATATCGGACCGCTGCTGAATGGCCTGCCGAGCCCCAATGGGAAAATTGACATGAGCGATTGCGTCCTGATCCTCAGAAAAGCTGCTGGACTAACCGTGCCATTCTAAGTTGTGTAGGGTGTAGAGGCGTTAGGCAAGAATCGCGTAAGGAATATTCATGCTTTTTCAGGAGCGTGCTATGAACAATACGGCAGCCAGGAATCTTATCATTGCAGTAGCTATCTTGGTGTTATTACCATGCATAGCCTATGCAGATCACGTGGGGCAGTACACAGGCGGAGTATGCGGTGATTGCCATACTGCTCACAAGACTCTTGGCGGCATGTGGCAGAACAACATCTGCTTGAGCTGTCACAGGCTCGGGCGAACGGACCGATATGCCGATCAGCCCCAGATTACGCCGTTCAGCCCATTGGATATGGCCGTAGCAGAAGGCCCCAGCAAGGGGACAGTGGAGGCGCGGAAAACCAAGTCTTCTCACAATTGGGAAGCATCTGATGATAACCCGCGTGCTGGTGCTCAACCTCCAACTAATACCGTACTGAATTCGGGCAAGCATACCAGTACGCAGTATATTTACATCGGTAACTTGTACTGCTCGCGTTGCCATTCAGTACACGAAATTACGCAGCGACCTTTCCTTGCCGTCTCGAATGCCAATGATGCCCTTTGCGTTGACTGCCACAAGCCGAGAAACGTTACGAGCCATACCTATGGATCGCACCCTGTCAATGTAGACTATGCAACGATCGCGACCCAGTACCCGAGCGAATATAACAACCCGCCCATAAATTCCAATCCATCGAACGCTTCCGCAGCGATGAAACTGTCTCAGAACAAGGTGCAGTGTACGACATGTCACGGTGTTCACTTTGCCGATTCGAACAGCAGGACGTTCGATAACTGGACCAGTGCAATATTTAACGGGCTTTCCAGTTCTAAAGGTTTCCTCCTCAGAACTGATCTCAATGGCCAGACATCCGCCGACAGGAATATCTGTACCAACTGCCACCGGACCACGGATGAAAATGGGATTGCGAATTCCAACCCCAATGCAAAGGTAAAAAATCATAACGGGAAAAAACAACAAAACATCCAGTGTGCCGACTGTCACGGTGGTCACGTCGATGAGGCAGATGGCTCAACGCCCAACCTGTTCCTTGTGCGCCGATACATGAATGTTTCGTCTGCGAGTGGCAGAACCCCGATGGTCGCCTACACCTCAGCTACCAGCAAAAACTGGAACAAGAACCGTTTCGGGGTGTGCGTTGCCTGTCACCCGACACTTCCTCCAACTGTCTCGCAGCACGCAAGTACGGATGCGAATGTTTGTGTTACCTGTCATACGCACAAGCAGGGCTTCTCTGCTGATTGCACGTCCTGTCACGGCTTCCCTCCCAAGGAGAATGTTGTCGGCGGTCCTTATGGTTACGGTGATGGCTATCAGAATCTGTCAGGCTACGTCGATGAGTCTCTGTCACCGCACATGAGTCATGCCGGGGGGACCGTAGCCTCCCAGTATTCGGCATTTGTCTGCGACCAGTGCCACAAAGGGAACAACCACAATTCGATTCCGAATCTCACCTTTCAAGATGTATTCGTCGATAAAACCGGGATTATTGCAGGTGGATCGGCAACATACAATGCGACTACTCGCGAATGTTCCAACGTTTACTGTCACAGTAATGGGGCGCCGACTGGCGGAACGCTTGTCTATCAGCCTGTAACGTGGGGTAACAACAAAGGATCTATCATTGATCAGGCCGGGCGTTGCGGATCATGCCATAGTGCTACTCCAGCAACGAACGCTCACACCAAGCACCTGAGCTACAGTTATGGTTGTCAGAACTGTCATGCCACTACTGCTGCTACGAATACCACACTTGTCCCGGCAGCCCGTCTCACTGGTGGCGCTCATGTGAACTCTGTGAAGGACGTCCAGTTCTCCGGTACCATTGGAAGCAGCATCCTGTCCGGTTCCAACTGCTCGGCTGTCTACTGTCACAGTAACGGCAAAGGGGTATACTCAGCCTCTCCGGTCTGGACCGATCCGACAACAGGTCAGTGCGGCACTTGTCACACGACTGATACCATTGCAACTGGTGCACACCAAGCTCATCTCGGCTTAGTTTACGGCCCAGTGCTGAACAACTCGGGGGCACCGACATCTTGTAACAGCTGTCACACCTATCCGAATCAGCATGTTGACGGCACGGTGCAGGCCCCGCCGGTTGTCAACTGTACCTCATCATGCCATAAGAATGGCCTCGGGGTAGCTACCTGGCTCACCGGCAGAACTGGGGTGACGTGCGAAAGCTGCCACTCCGGCAACCTTTCGGTTATTTACAACATAACTGCTCCTGACAAGGGAATGGCAGCGACAACCGGCCATGGTATACCGACAGGGGCAAACAAAGCATGTACCGAATGCCACGATAATACTTCTGCTCATATCGGTAGTGATCCTACCTCACATACGAACAGGCTCGTAGCCAACCTGACTGGTTCCCTCAACACTGAGTGCAACTACTGCCACAATAACTTGGCGCGGGTGAACAACAAGACACAGTTCCTGAACATGAGTACCCATTTCAAGGTTAAGGGTGGTACGCAGCAAATGGAATGCTGGCAGTGTCATGAACTGCATGGCACATCGAATCTTTCCATGATCAAGTCGTCGATTGCTTATCTCAATACGACAACGTGGACCATTACCTATACGAACCGGGATAATGGCTGGGTGAATCTTGACACAAATCGCGGTCTCTGCCAGGTTTGCCACACCCATACCAAGTACTATCGTGCCGGTGTTGCTGAAACAGGGCATCCAATCAGTAACTGCTATAATTGCCACCCCCACAATGCCAAAGGTGGGGCGTTTGCTCCGAGTGGCGCCTGCGATGCGTGTCACGGATATCCGCCCGTTCCGAAATCTGCTGTACGCGGTCCGTACGATCCGGCTCTCTACAAGGCCACCTTCGGCACGTTCAACAATTACACCAATGCCAGCTTTGAAGATTACTCCGGTGGTGGTGGCGCTCACCTAAACCATGTACCGACCTATGCCAAAGCTACGGAAGGCTGGTCTAATTGTGCGATTTGTCATACTGGTGGCGATGCGAATAACTCGTCCTACCATGTCACCAGGATGCCAATTCGTAACAATATCAGTAATGTCACCATCAAGATCGATCAGCGTGTGAACTTCAACAATTCACTGCAGATTATCTACTCTGGTGCCAAACTGGTTAATCCGCCGCTGGTAAACAGTACAGGAAGTTGTATAAACGTTGGTTGTCACTTCCAGCCGACTCCGCGTTGGAGTAAAGATCGGTAATACTCTGCATATAATGACAATAGGGGGGAGCGGGCAACCGCTTCCCCCTATTTTTTTACCCTCCTCCAACTACCCGATATCACCTGAGTTAATTCTAAAGTTTCTTTCATCCCCGGCGATATAAAGAATACTCATGCCCCTGATTTGGTTCCCTGTTTGCATAGTTAACAGAAACGTAATCTTCCTATAATGAATTGTGTAGCTATAACCCAAAGGGTGTATGAAACCAGGTAATGATATCAGTTTGTTGGGTTGTAAGAATAATTATTGATTAAAAATTATTTAACTGTGATATCGCTAGGTTATCGCTATATCACAGTTAGAAAACCTGAATATTCAAGTAGTGGAATAGAGCCGGCTACCGCTGTGAAAGAAGGAGATGCGCATGAAAAGTCTGAGAAGTGTTGGATGGCTGTTCATATTGACGTTTGTATGTTCATTCGTTATGCAGCATGCTGTCGGTTCGGATGCGCTTGCAGCACCTCAGTATAATTTTACCTGCAGTTCGTGTCACAGTATGCCGCCTATCGATGCAACGAGTCGTGATCCGAACACGGGTGGTTTTGTGGGGAGTCACCAGACGCACCAGCCGGCTGGTGCGGTGATAGAAAACTGCGCGGTCTGCCATAATGCCTCGGGCTACACCACGAGTCACATGAATGGGCAGATCTCCTTCAAGAAGACCATCAACGGTTCGCCGAAGGCGGGAGCCACCTACACCTCGGCCGGTCTCACCGATGCCGGCACCTACACGTTCAAGAACCAGACCTCGGTACCGACACTGGGCAGCTGTGCCAACGTCAACTGTCACTTCGAGGCCACCACCCCCACCTGGGGCGGCACCCTCTACAGCTACACCAGCAGCACGGTCAACGACTGCGACCAGTGCCACGGCATGCCGCCGGCCGGGACCTCCCCCAGCTACAGCGGCGGAGCCGCCGGCAGCCACGCCAAGCACGACAGCTACTACAGCGGCGCCGCCAACTGCGCCAAGTGCCACATCGACCACCTCGCCGAAGGCAGCAAATTCGCCCACGCCACCAGCGCCGGCAACCGCGGCCTCATCGTCACCGTCAAAGACCCCGCCAACATCGCCGGCGGCAGCTACAGCGGCAGCGTCACCGACTACCTCCCCAGCCAGACCAACGCCTTCGGCAGCTGCAGCAACCTCTACTGCCACAGCGACGGCACTAAAGCCAGCGGCACCTTCACCGCCAAGTCAAACGCCACCTGGGGCGGCAGCGTCACCTGCCAGAGCTGCCACGGCTACGATATCAGCGCCGGCGCCAACGCCATTGCCAGCGGCGCCCACACCCAGCACATCAACAACGCCGCCAGCGTCGGCCGCGCCATCGCCTGCCAGGAATGCCACGGCGCCACCACCACCAACGGCACCAGCATCAGCACCGTCGCCAACCACGTCGACAAAAACGTCAACGTCAAATTCGACAACGCCGTCAACCTCAACATCGACAACCCCACCTACAACGGCAGCAGCACCACCGGCACCGCCGGCGCCACCAAGGCCCCCGGCAGCGCCGTCGGCAACTGCGCCAACGTCTACTGCCACAGTAACGGCAACATCAGCGGCACCACCCCCAGCTACAAAACCATCGCCTGGAACGCCGCCGCCATCGGCTGCGACGGCTGCCATGGCGGCAGCGGCGCCTCCTATCCCACCTACGCCTCCGGCGCCGCCGGCAGCACCACTGCCAACAGCCACCTCATCCACGTTCAGAAAGGGTTTGCCTGCGACAGCTGCCACACCGCCACCGTCAGCGGCTCCACCACCCTCATCAGCAACGGCAGCCACCTGAACCGCACCGAAAACGTCGACTTCGCCACCTTCGGCGGTGCCACCGGCACCTACAACGCCAGCAAGCAATGCTCCAACACCTACTGCCACTCAAACGGCGCCAGCGGGGCAGCCCTCGTCACCGCCCAGTGGGGCGGGCAACTCGACTGCCGCGGCTGCCACGGCGGCGACGCCGCCCATAGCAACGTCATAGCCACCAACAAACACCGCATCCACGTCGACCCGAGCGCAGCCGGCTCCATCCTCGGCACCGGCACCGGCTTCCAGTGCGCCGCCTGTCACGTCAAAACCATCAACACCTTCGCCAACAACACCACCATCACCGGTCCGGCACTCCACGTCAACACCCTCAAAGACTACTCCGGCGCCCGCGCCGGCAAAATCATCGCCACTGCCCAGTGCGCCAACGTCTACTGCCACAGCTCCGGCGCCAAGGTTCCCACCTTCCGGAATATGACCGGCAGCAAACTCTGGACCGGCAGCGGCAGCGTCACCTGCAAGAGCTGCCATGGCTACGGCCCCGGCGCCTTCACCTCCAGCCTCGGCGAGCCCAACTACGTAAACGGCGGCATCGGCACCGCCACCGCCAACAACCACGACAAACACGTCTCCGGCGCCGGCCTCACCAACACCACCCAGTGCGCCGCCTGTCACGACCACACCGTCGACGCCGCCGTCGCCAACAAACTCAAGAACTACACCACCCAGCACATAGACGGCACCCGCGACGTCATCTTCTCCGCCAAGGTCACCGGCAGCTACACCGCTGCCAGCCAGACCTGCAACAACACCAAATGCCACGGCAGCGGCAACCCGCAGTGGGGCGGCAGCGCCCTCGCCTGCAACGCCTGCCACGGCGCCTCCTTCACCAGCTTCTCCTCCGCCACCAAGAAAGGCGCCCACAAACAGCACTACGAAACCAACACCTACAGCACCTACGCCCAGGCCCCCGGCAACTACGGCACCACCAGCGCCTACCAGTTCGCCTGCGCCAGCTGTCACGCCACGCCGGCTGCCCACGCCGACCTCACCTACCCGACCAGCTACGGCGTCGCCCAGGTCTACTTCGGCTACACCTCTGCCGGCAAAAAACCGAGCTACAACTACGGGGCCAGCACCGCCGGCACCGACAGCGGCACCTTCACCTGGACCGCCGGCGGCAGCACCAGCTGCAACAACACCTACTGCCACTCCAACGGCCGCGGCGGGGCTGCCGCCATCGCCGTCACCTGGGCAAGCGGCGAAGGCTCCCTTGGCACCCAGTGCGCCGGCTGCCACGGCAACGCCAGCAGCG
>JACRPV010000269.1 GCA_016223015.1 Geobacter sp.
CGCATTGAGGTCAACCACCAGAATTGATCCGCCGATGTCCACCTCCGGATCGAGGGTGAGTTGGAGCAGGCCCATCTGGACATGCAGCTGATCGATCCATGATGCATAGGGTTCGTCGGGGATACCGTCGGTCGACTTCATTTCCACGATGTGCAGCCGTTTGGTTTGCCGGTTCGCATAGAACAGGTAGTCGATATGACACCTGATCTCAGGAAACTGCGGATGTTTCACTTCGACTTCTTCATTGAAGAGAGCACCGCCGGTTTCGAAGAACTCGGCATACATGGCTTGTGCAGCGTGGCCACGGGAAAAACGGAGTAAGGTCTTGATGTCGTAATCAGATGGGAACTGTTTGCTGAGTGCAGCTTTACGCGGACAACCGGCGATATCGGAGGCTCCGACGTACACAGTTCGGTCACCAAGATGTGATGATTGTTTCTTTTGATGGGTCGGAATAGCCCGTCCCAGAAATGCAGCGAGTTTGCTCATGGCTGTCTCCTTTCAGATCAGAAACGGTATTGCTCCGACTGCGGTAAGCAGCGAGCCGAAGATGACACCGGTAATGATCCGGGTGACGTCTATGCTGACCTGGAGTTCCTTCTTGGGAGCATAGACCGGCACCTGATAGCCTTTGACAGTTACGTGTTTGATGATCTGGGTATTCATGTTCTTGTCTCCTTGTCTGTGGGTTGTACCCGGCAGAGGAGACAAGACACCCCCGGTAGGGAGAAAGTCGTTGTCTCCCTGCAGAGGTAGGTTGTGAGTGGGGTTCAGTCTGGAACGTCAGGCACTACCGGTACTGCCAGCATTTGCCTTTGCCATCCCACTTGAAGCCGTGGTCTTTCAGCCATTGGCGGGCTGAGGAGTCGTTGAAGTCCGGGAAGGCGGAGATCTCCGATTCATCTGCGGAGAGTTCCATCCTGATCCCCTTGGCCGTCAGATACCCGATGATCTCGGAAGTCGAAACCGGTTCGGCTTCGTGAGATGTTTGGGAGTTGTCCGGTTTGGCAGTATGCGGAGTCCCTGAGGTGGTGCTGTTGCTGCCGGCACTGTTTCCTCCGTTGTTTTCCGTCTGTCCGTAAAGGTCAGGATCTTCCTCAATGTCCTGGGTGAAGATGTCCGAGGCAGCGGTTGAGGTAAGTACTGCATCCACCAAGCCGCGTTTCTTGGCCATTTTCAGGCAGGTGTTATAGAAATCGGCAGGATTGTCGTGTTCGACTTTTTCTCCCTGCCTGGCGATTTTCCAGTTGCCGCTTTCATCTTTTTTTGCGCTGAAGCCGCGTCCACCAATGATCTCCTGCGCCTTTGACGGGTTCTCCTTGCGAAGATCCCAGTATTCCCTCGGTACCGGCTTATTAGTCAGTTCAACTGGCCCGACACGGAAACGATACTTGCTTTCCATGGTCGAACATGAACCGACACCTGTACCGAGACGCTGGCCTGCTGGTGAGTAGAGCGTCACCTTGATGCGATACTCCCGATGGCCGAGATGAAGGTCGATGGTTTCCACTTCCACGTCGTTTGCCAGCCTGAAGGTCAGCATGAGTTTTTCGGCGCCCGGTTTAAGAAGAACGTCTTTGTCACCGCAGCCGGGAATGGTGCCGTAGTGTTCACCCTGTTTCATGACATCACGCATGACTTGTTGGATCAGGTTTACCTGGGCCTTCAGTTCACTGATGTTGACGGCATGGTGAGTGAGTGATGATGCGGTGGGACTGATGGGAATGATTTGAGCTGGTGCGTGCATCTGTC
>JACRPV010000270.1 GCA_016223015.1 Geobacter sp.
AGCTTACATCCGTGAAAATCCGTGTAATCCGTGGCTCATGCTTTTTAATCTCCAAACCTTCAAACCCTTAGCCACCGATGTCACTGATGGACACGGATAAACCTGTCAAACATCTTTTTTGGGTTAAAGCTTACATCCGTGAAAATCCCTGTAATCCGTGGCTCATGTTTTTTAATCTCAAAACCTTCAAACCGTTAGCCACCGATGTCACGGATGGACACGGATAAACCTAGCAAACATCTTTATTGGGTTAAAGCTTACATCCGTGAAAATCCGTGTAATCCGTGGCTCATGCTTTTTCCACTACGGATGTCCCTCATAAAACTAATCTTTTAAATTCGGCACGGGAAGTGCCAAAGTTAACAAGAAGGCCAACTCGTATTCCGGTAGCCTTCAAGTAGTTTAACAATTGCGCCTGATGTACAGGCTTTAAAACATCCACAGCTTTCAATTCGACAATTACTTCACCCTCAACAAGAATGTCCGGGAAATACAAACCGACATCTTCACCTTTATACAGCACACGAAGCTCTTTCTGCTCTTCAAGCACCACACCCCGCAGACGCAGTTCCTTGACCAACGCCTTTTGATAAACGGTTTCAAGGAAGCCCGGCCCCAATATGGAATGAACCTCGTAGATCGCCCCAATTATTCTTGAGGTGATTTCATCTGCAATTAGAGAATTTGGTTTGCTGTTATCCGTGGTCATCCGTGTTATCCGTGGCTAAAGTCTACAACACATCCGCGAAGTGCGGACGCAGTCGGCGAAAAACCACCGCCCCCAGCACGAACAGCAACCCGGTGACCCCCCAGAAATAGAGGGTCTGCCAGGGGTGCTCCCAGAACCAGACTTTGTGGATCAGGCTGTCGCGGTAGCCTTCGACAATGTACTCCACGGGATTGAGCTTGATGAAGGGAAGATACCGTTCCGGCACCAGATTGATCGGCCAGAAGATGGGGGTCCCCCAGAAGAGAAACTGCAGTCCCATGGCCACCAGCTGCCCCATGTCGCGGAAAAAGATGATCACCGAGGAGGTAAGCCAGGAGAGACCGGTGAGGAGCACAAGCGAAGCCGCTAGATAGTAGATCACCTGGATGCTATGAATGGAAATCGGGGATCCGTTGATGACAAACATGACGAAGATCATGGCCAGGAAGAAGAGATGGATGACCAGCGTCGAAAAGAGCCTTACCAGCGGCAGGATGCCGATGCTGA
Organism: Geobacter sp.; assembly: GCA_016223015.1. GTDB lineage: Bacteria > Desulfobacterota > Desulfuromonadia > Geobacterales > DSM-12255 > Geoanaerobacter. The sequence goes on from JACRPV010000270.1 coordinate 1,217, forward strand.
AGGCCACCTTCTTGACGATGAAGGAGTTATCCAGGATCGCGCCGGTGGCGCTGGACATGGCGTCGTTAAAGAAGAACCAGGGGATGATCCCGGATGCCAGCCAGAGCACGTAGGGGACGTCCTGGACCGGCTTGCTCTTGAAGACGAAGGAAAAAACGAACCAGAGGATGGTGATGTAGACCGTGGGGTGAACGAACGCCCAGAGCATGCCGAGATAGGAGCCCAGATACTTGCTCTTGAAGTCGCGCCGCGTCATCTCCGTGATGAGCTGGCGGCGGGAGTACAGCTCGACGATGAACGCGGTGAAGATGCGGAGGTGGTTCATTCTGCTCCTTTATCCACATGAATCAAAAAGGCGGCGCATCCGGAGATGGCCGCCTTGAAGACTGCTTCACGAATCTTCTTAGTTGATGACGAGTGCCCCACCGCTGCTGGAGCCAATGATAACCGCGCCCGAGGAAATCGTCAAGCTGCCGGTGACCGTGGCGTAGTTGCCTGCGGGGACCGACAACCAATCCGTGGCCCAACCACCGACCAGGGTAACCGTTTTTGCCTGGTTTGCAGCAAATCATCCGTGGGGGTCAGCACGACGCTGGTCGTGTTTACGGGGATGGAAACCGTCTGGCCGGTGCAGGCGGTGCCGCAATCCATCCCGCCCACGTTGCTGACGACCCGGCCGGTTCCGTTGCCGGTCTTGGTCAGTGCCAGATCCCACGCAGTGCGGCTGAAGGTGGCAGAGACGGTATGTGCTGCAGCTACGGCCGGGAAGAGATAGGTTGCCGGCGTGCCGACATTTCCGCTGTCGACCGTGACGCTGGTCGTGGCGTAGTTGTGATCGGGAGTAATCGCAACGTTCAGGTCCAGACCGCCGGCAGCCTTGATGATGCCGGTGGCGGGATTCCGTGTCACGAGTTCTACAGGATTTATACTGCCACCACTGCCGGGTGTAGCGGTTATGTCGAAGAACACCGGCCCGGCAAAGTTGCCGAGTGAGTTGGGATACTGTCCCACCGCAGGGGTTGCGGAAACCGTGTTGGTTGCAGGATTGATCACCGAAGCAGTCCCGGCAAGGGAGTTGGCAGCAACGAGCTTGGCTCCGTTAGGGCTGATGGCTATCCCCATCGGGGCTTGCCCTACCGAGATGGCAGCGGTGACGGTGTCGCTGGCAGTATCGATGACTGAAACTTTATCAAGTGCACCAGAATTGCTCACATACGCCTTGAGTCCATCAGGACTGACGGCAACGCCGAAGGGGAGCGAGAGTGCAGCAACCCCGGAACCCGAGGCGATCGTGGAGACTCCCGAAGTAGCGGTGTTGATGACCGAAATCGAACTTTCGGTCCAGTTGGCGACATAGACCTTGGCACCATTCGGCGTTACGCCGAGCCCTTTCGGGCCGGGACTGGCAGTGGAACCGACGGTGTATTCGGTGGCGGACTTGGCATAGCTGGAGGTGCCGTCATTGGCATCGACAACTACCACCTTGTCGCTGCCGTTACAGGAAACGTAGACGGAGTAGGCACCGCTGGTTGCAGGGCCGACCGCCACCCCTTCCGGCAGGTTGTAGCCGAGAGAGACGGTTGCGAGCTTGCTCTGTGTCGCAGTGTTGTAAACCGATAGCGTGGCGCCGTCATTGTCAGCCACGAAAAGTCGCGTTCCCGCGGCATTGACCGCCAAACCACCAGGGGTATTCGCAAGGGCGATGGTGCTGACCGAATTGTCCATGGTATCGATGACCGAGATCGTCTTGTCGGTCTGGTTGGATACGTAGACCCGGCTCCCCATGGCGTTGACCGCCACACCGTAAGGCTGTTGCCCGACGGCAATGGTCGCGGAGCCAGTATTGGAGGCAGTATCCAGAACCGATACTGTGGCATCGGTATTGTTTGCTATGTACGCGAAAGGTGCAGCCTGAACGATCCCCGCAGACATGAGCATGCACAAGACACCGAATATTACCCTGAAATACATGTCTTCCTCCTGTTACGTTGATACAGATAGCTTTTCTCTTTTCAGTATTTATGCAAAATCGAAACCAATTACGCCGACACTTCCCGGCATTGGTGATAAACCGTTAACACTTTACCATGCGCCATTGGTGGGGCGCAACAGGAATGAACCCCTTGCCACGGCTGGTTCATGGCGTTCTCCCCATGCTCATGATCTGCCCGGTCAGCGGCCCGGCCAAGGGGGAACGCAGCTCCCGCAACCGTTGCAGTGCCCAATGCGCCGCGGGCTGGTTGCCAAGACGCACGGCAGCCGTTCCGTAATTGAAGTAGGCATTGGGGTAGTCCGGCTTCAACATGGCGGCAAGGCTGAAATACTGCAACGCCGCCCTGATCTTGCCCTGCTGGAAAAGGGCCGTCCCGAGATTGTCATATGGGATATGGTACGCAGGCCTGAGCGGTATCGCCTTTCTGAGGGTATCTTCAACCTGCGGCCAGAGCTCCTTTTCGGCGTAGGCATTGGCCAGGGTCAGATGGTTGCGCTGATTATGGGGCGCCTTGTGCACGCCGTCCTGCGCAAAGGCAATCGGGTCTGCCCAGAGGGCGTTACGCTGCCAGGTTGCGGTGCCGTAGCCGAGCAGGGCGCACAGCAGCAGTCCCAGTGCCATGTTCCGAGACGGAATGGAGCGGACGAGCGCTGTCAGGGCGATGGCGACACCGGCCATGGGCAGATAGAGACGATGCTCCACTGCCGCATCCAGAGGGATGATGGTCGATTCCACTGCCAGCGTGACAAAGAACCAGAAGATACCGAAGGCCAACAGCGGCTTTCTCCTGTGCAGCCAGAATGCCGCGGCCAGGAGCAGGACGAGCCCCGCACCGGCCGCGACGTTCTGCAGGGTCAGGAGCTTGCCGACCAGCGGATAGCCGTAATCGAAAATCTGGCCATCGGGGAGGAGCAGCAGGCGGATATAGAGCCAGAGCACGGAAAACTCGGTGACCTGGTAGATGAGCTGGAGATTCTCCGGCGGTTTTTCCACCTTGCGAGGTTGCTGCAGTTCGGCAGCAAGCGGCATTGCCGCGCTGGGCGCTATCTTGCCCGTGGCCGACCTCTCCTCTGCCCTGGCCCAGTATTCGGCCAACCCCGCATCTTTGAGAAGGACGTCGCTCATCCCGACCTGCAGGTAGATGAAGAGGCAGGATACCAGGACAAAAGGGAGCAGATAGGCTGCTGTCCGGACAAAGGGCCGTGGCAGACGCCCCTGGCCCAGCACCAGCCACTCGAAGAGGAAAAGCGCTGCCGGGAGCACCGCTGCATTCTGTTTGCTCATCAGGGCACAGACGGCTGCTGCGAGCGCCGTCAGATACCAGGCAGCATGGGTGGGGGCCGCCAGGTGCGCACCCGCGTTCCGGGCCTCTCGTGCCCTGATATACCCGTAGAGTGCCAACAGAAAGAACAGCGCCGACATGCTGGTCATCCGCTGAACTATGTAGTTGACCGCCTGGGTCTGCAGTGGATGGACCAGGAAGAACAGCCCGGCACATGCTGCCGGGATACGTGCATCGTCGAGCGTGAAGCGTCCATTGCAGGAAGAGGTCGGAGGAAAAGCGCGCTTGGCAATGAGATATACGGAGAAGGAGGCAAGCAGGTGAATCGCAATGTTGACCAGGTGATAGCCGATCAGGTTGAGTTCGCCAAACCGGTAGTTCAGGGCAAAGGAGAGGTAGGCCAGCCCGCGCGGGGCGCCGATGTTCTGCCAGGCAGTGCTCACCTGGCGTATGACCGGGTTCTCGACAATGTTCTGGATATCGTCGATCAGCCAGGGGACCTGCAGGGTCCTGCAGTAGAGCAGGCTGCCGAGCAGTGCAATAACCAGAAACACCAGGCCGTCGATCTGCCAGCCGCTGATTCCCGGTCCTTCGCTCGTGCTGCACTGACGTGACGGGATCGTTTTCATGCCTCTCCTCTGAACAACGAAAAATGCTGATGATGAACGGGACGGTTCCTACATGCCCGCCATCAGCCCGCGCTCGCGCAGTGCCGCTTCTGCCTCGGCAAGCCGGTCTTCCCGCGCCTCCCCGGCAGCCCAGGCAACCAGTTCTTCCACTCCCCGGCCGAACGGCACCTGCGGGGCAAATCCGAGCTCGTCCCTGCTCCGGGTCAGGTCGGCATAGCAGTCGCGGATATCCCCCATCCGGAACTGCCCGGAATAGACGAACTCCTCGTCCCTGCCCACTGCACGGCAGACGTGCCTGGCCAGGTCGAGCACCGTCAGGCGCTCGCCGGAGCCGACGTTGAAGGTCCCGCCATCGGCTCCGGGGTGTTCCAGTGCAAGCAGGTTGGCCTGCACGACATCGCTGACATGGACGAAGTCACGCCCCTGCTCGCCATCCTCGTAGATTGCGATCGGCTGCCCGGCCAGGAGCCGCGTCGTGAAGATGGCCCCGATGCCGGTATAGGGGTTGCCCAGCGACTGCCTGGTGCCATAGACGTTGAAATAGCGCAGGATGACGGACGGGATCTCGTAGGTTGCCGCAAAGAGGCGCAGCAGGTCTTCCTGGACCCGCTTGGTCTCCGCATAGATGGAAATCGGGGCCAGCGGCTTGTCCTCGGCAGTGGGCAGCGGTTGCAGCGGCTTGCCGCAACAGGGGCAGGAGATGCCCCATTCGTTTCGCTCCAGCGCCTCCCGGTCCCGCAACGGCGGATAGACCGTGCCGCAGTCGGCACAGCGATATGCCCCTTCGCCGTAGACCGCGCGCGACGAAGAGAGCACCAGCCGTTTGACCCGGTGCTGACTGTTGGCCAGAACATCGAGCAGCATGGCCGTGCCGTTGATATTGACATCACAGTAGCTCTGGATCTCGTACATGGACTGGCCGACGCCGGTCTGGGCAGCGAAGTGGCAGATGGCGTCCATGCCGGCTATGGCCAGCTCCAGGTCCTCGCGGCA
>JACRPV010000271.1 GCA_016223015.1 Geobacter sp.
CCCGGCCCGGTCCCGCCGGTCGTCTGGTCCTATTTCGACCCGCAGCACCGGGCCTACCGCACCCTTACCGCCAGGGTGCCGATTCGTGTCTTACTGCCGCAACGGTCTGCTGCCGGGCTGTCGGATGTGGCGTCAAAGGCGCCTCCTTCTCGGTCCCCGGCCCGGCCCGGTCCCGCGACCGCCTGGTTTATCCTCGTTCCCCTCCTGCTGCTGGCCCCGCTTTCCTTCCTCCTCTGGCACAAGCGCCGCGCAGTGCCGCCCGCATCCTGCCAGCCAGCCGATCCGGTATTTCTGCTGAAAGAGGTCGAGCAGGCGGCAGCGGCCGGTGATGTCGAGAAATTTTACAGTCGTCTCTTTGCCCTGCTACAGCATCTGGCTGCAGCGGATGGTGAAGTTGATCCCCGGACGGTCACCGGTAAATCCCCGGCAAACGAGAGCATGAGCAGACTGTTGTCCCACTGCGACGAGGTAAGATACGGTGGTCGGGTCCCTTCGTGCCGGCAAGTAGAATCGGATTTGGAGCAGATAAAAACCATCCTCGATGAAAAATAGTCATTTCTGTAAGATATCCCGTCCTTTCCTTCCCGTTGCTGTTCCGGAAAATAGCAAATGATATAACAGCGTTACTGTATTCTCCTTCCCTTCTCTTATTCTTTCCGTGTCGGAAATGTTTACAAAAACAGGTGTTAATGTTGTAAAAACTCGCAAAACCGCATAGTTGAAGTTGGTATCATTCCTGCTATCTATGCATAACCCTTGGTGTCTTCTCATTACTTCGGTTTGCGACCCTGTTTCTGTTGCAGGGTCGATGGTGCGGAAGAGCCGGCTGCAAGGCAGCCGTATCGCGAATATTTTCATGCCATGATTTACTTTTCACTCTTTTGTGGAGGTTCCCCATGAAGCCGTGCAGATCAAGATGGTTGATCGTAGTGAGTTCACTGGTGCTGTTGTTGGCCTGCGTCTCCTCAGTCTCTTACGGGCTCTACACCACCGACTGTTCGGGCAATTTCGAGGTAAAGACCGTCTTTGACAAGAACGATACGGTCTGCGTATCCGGAATGGCGCTTTCCAAGATCAACCTGTACGACATTTACCCCTGCACCGATGCCTATATCATGGACAACCGCATCTGGAGCGGCGGCGAAACCCTGGCCGACGTCATGGGATCGGAAAACCGGCTCTGCAATTACATCATGGGCGGCTTTCTCGATGAGGTCATCGCCCTGCCTCCTCTGAGAGTCGGTAAATACGATGTGGTTTTCGACAACGGCGACGCAAAATTCGGTGCCGGGGACCAGGTTGAAAATGCCGGTGCCGGTCATCTGTTCGAGGTCGTTGACCTCGGGCATCCGGCAGTGGACTCGTCGGCACTCAAGAGCGCGGCCAAGGGGATATCCCAGGGCTACTCCGATTCCATCGACCAGTGGAATGCCGCCTGCAATCTCCTCGACGCCCTCGGCGGCGCGCTCAGCCTCATGTCGGGTGACGTTGTCGGTGCGGCCATCGGCGTTATCGGCAACATCACCGGCATCCCCACCGACTACAACGGTGCTGTAATCGCCCAGGCCACTGCCCTGATCGGCGGGTTCGACAAGAATGCCACGCCTCAGAAGGCATCCGGGATCTA
>JACRPV010000032.1 GCA_016223015.1 Geobacter sp.
CGGTGTAGGTCCATGACGTGGTGCCGTTTGCTGCCTGCCAGGTGGTGCCGCCGACGATGGAGATCTACACACGGGAGAGGCCTAAGACCGGATTCCCCGCCAGGGCGGTGCCGCTGATCGCCAGCGAAAGGCCATTGACAAAGGCTCCTGACGCAGGGGCGACAATGGTCGCAGAGGGGAGCGGGTTGTTGATGGTCGCCGTGATGGCCGAGGTGGTGGCCGTGTTGCCGGCAACATCGCTGGCCCGCGCCAGGATCTGGTAGGTGCTGTTCACCGGCAGGGTCCAGGGGTAGCTCCAGGTGCCGCCGACCGCGTCATAGGTTGTGGTGAGCCAGGTGGTGCCGCTGTCCAGGGAGATCTCCACCAGGTTGACCCCGCTGCCGCCGGTGTCGGTGGCCGTGCCGGCGATGGTATAGGAGGTTCCCACCGGCAGGGTCGTGCCGGAGGTGGGAGCGGTGATCGCCACGGCCGGGGCGGTCTTGTCCACCCGGACCGAGACCGTGGTGGAGCTGCCCTGGTTGCCGGCATGGTCGGTTGCCCGCGCCTGCAGGGTGTAGGTCCCGTCTGCGGGCAGGGTCCAGGTAAAGGTCCAGCTGGCGGTGCCGGAGGCAGGGAGCCAGGTGGTGCCGCCGTCGGTGGAGACGTCGACCTGCCGGATTCCCGAACCGGCCGAGGTCGGATCGGCTGCGGTGCCGGTGACGGTAACGGTGGTCCCCCTGACAGAGGCATTGTTCAGCGGCGAGGAGATGACAGCAGCTGGCGCAGTATTGTCCACGTTGACGCTGACCGATGCGGGAGTGGTCTGGACGTTGCCGTTCACGTCAATGGCACGGGACCTGACGGTATAGGCGGCATCCAGCACCGGCTGCCAGGAAAAGGTCCAGCTGGTGGTGCCGACGGCGCTGCTCCAGTTGACGCCGTCGGTGGAGACCTCCACCCGCAACAGGCCAGACCCGACGTCGCTGGCAGAGCCGCCGATGGCGTAGCCCGGCGGGGTGCGGATAGTGGTGGCGGCGAGCGGGCTGGTGATGGAGGATGTGGGTGGCGGATCGACGCCGGTCCAGGCCAGGGTGACGGCGGTGACCGGGCTGCTGACGTCGCTGCTGGTGAAGGTGATGACGGCGCTGCCCGCTCCGACCGCTGCCGGGGTGAAATTGAAGGCCAGGGTGCAGGAGGCGCCCGGCGCCAGGGTGACCATGGAGGCTGAATCGGCTGCCAGTGGCACTGCGGGGCAGGTTCCTGCCGTTATCGTTGCCGTGGTACCGGTAGGCGCCAGTGACCCGGCGCTGACGTCGCTGATGACAAGGGCGAGCGGGCCATTGTTGGTCAGGGTGTAGGTCTGGCTGGATGGTGCGCTGATGATGTTGGCATTGCCGTAGTTGGTGCCGCTTGCCGGCAGGACCCGGATGACCGGGCTCATCTTCAGGCTGAAGGCCTTGCTGAATGTCGCGGCATGGAGATACTGGGGCCAACCGCTGTCCGCGGCGATGCCGTTCACCTTCAGGTCTGTGAGCCTCGTATTGACGGCGCTCCAGGAGACCCCGTCGTTATTGGAGATGAAGACGCCGCCGCCCGAGGTCCCTGCTGCCAGGGTGGTGAGGGTGGCTGCACTCGGCGCGTCGGAGGTCGTGGCGTTGACGGTGAGCGACAGGATGTTCAGGGTGGTGATGCCGGAGTTGATGGCGTCCCAGGTTGCGCCGTTGCTGGTCGTCTTGTGCACGCCGGCATTGGTGCCGGCATAGACGGTGCCGGCGCCCACGGCCAGGGCATTGACGATGGTGCCGCTCAGGCCGTTGATCTGCTGGGACCAGGAGCCGCCGCTGTCGGAACGGTAGACGCCGCCGCCATTGGTGCCGGCAAAGAGCGAGGTGCCGTTGAACGCCAGGGCAAGGACGTCTTTGTTGACGAGGCTGGCGCTGTTGTAGGCGGTCCAGGCGGTGCCGTTCCAGGAGAAGACGCCGTTGCCTGTTCCGGCAAAGATATCGTGGGGCGCGGTCGGATCGATGGCCAGGGCGTGGACGTCGGTGACCCCCAGGTCGGTGGTGATGTCGCTCCAGGTGTCGCCGTCGTCGGCGGAACGGAAGATCCCGGCGCCCGAGCCGGCATAGACTACGCCAGCGGTGTAGGGGTCGTGGAGAAGGCTGGTAGTGAAGCTGTTGGCCGGGATTGCTGCCGGCTCTGCCCAACTGGTGCCGCGGTCGGTGGAGCGGAACAGGCCGCCGCCCGAGAAGGCCGTGACGAGCCGGGTCGGATCTCCCGGCTTGACCACCATGGCCCGCCCCTGGAGCAGTCCGGTGTTGATTGCGCTCCAGTTGGTGCCGGCATTGGTCGAGCGGAAGAGGCCGGCGTCGGTAGCGGCAAAGAGCGTTGCCGGGCCGCTCGGGTCGATGCCGATGGCGCGGATGGAGGTGTTGGTGGTGTCAATGGCCCCGGTCTGGGACCATGCCCCCCAGGTGGAGGTTACGGTATCGTAGCTTCTCCGGAAGAGTATTGAGCAGGCCCGAATTGCTGGTTCCCCAGTTGGCGGCCCCATCGTTGCTGATAAAGACGCCGCCGCTGGCGGTGCCGGCGAAGATCGTGGCGCTCGGGGAAGTGCCGGCATAGGCGAGCGCCGTGACGTTCAGATCGGTGAGCCCGGTGCTTGTTGCGCTCCAGCTTGCGCCGCCATCGGCGCTTTTGAAGACCCCGCCCGCTGTTGCCGCATAGATAGTGGAGGGGGAGGTGGTGGAGTCGAGACAGAACGCCCTGACGTCCAGGTTTGTCAGACCGCTGTTGACGGCGCTCCAGTTCGTCGCGGAATCGGTGCTCTTGAAGACGCCGCCGCCGGTGGTGGCGGCGTAGATCGTTGCGCTGTCGTTGGGGTCGATGGCCAGCCGCTGCACGTCGGGGGTGGTGAGCCCGGTCGATGCGGCATTCCAGTTGACGCCGCCGTCGGGGCTTTTGAAGACGCCCGCTGCAGTGGCGGCAAAGAGTTCCAGCTGGGACGGCGCAGGCTTGGCGACCACGGAGCGGACCCTGCGGTTGTAGAGCCCTTTGTTGCCGGTCCGTTGCTGCTCCAGTTGTTGAAGGTGAGGGCTTCTGCGGATGTTGTGAGGAAGAGAAGCAGCGAAAACAGGGCGCTCACAGCCAGCGGAAGTCGTGAAGGTCTCATGAATGATAATCTATGCATGTCGTAACCGGTGATTCCTCGCCTGAAGCCGTTTTGAGGGAAGTTGCCGTAAATTCACCGAATATGAGCAATTTTCGTGCCCTCGGGCAGAGAAGTGGCGAGGAGGGTAACTCTACGGGTGATGCCCCGGAGATGTGGGATGGGAGCGGGTTCGTGCGGGGGGAAGAGCGGGGGCGCCGGGAGAAGTCTCTCTTCCCCCGGCCGGGGTTGCGTTAAAAGTCAAAATAATGACCTGGTCGCGCCAAGAAAAGCCGTGCGGCGCCAAGCGGGAAACCCCTGATACGGCGTTACGACTGCACCAGTTCTTCCAGCTCCCGGATCAGCCGGCCCAGGACGTCGTACCCCTTCTGCCAGAACCCGGCATCGGCGATGTCGATGCCGGCAAGGGCTGCGGTATCGGCAGGGGAGCGGGAGCCGCCGCTTTCGAGGACGCGGTGGAATGCCGGAACAAAGGCAGGGCCGTCCTCTTCGTAGCGGGCATAGAGGGAGATCACCAGCAGCTCGGCAAAGGTGTAGGCATAGCAGTAGAAGCGGGTATGGATGAAGTGTGAGATGTAGCTCCACCCCCAGCGGTAAGGCTCGATCATGGCGACGCTGTCACCGAACAGCCGGGCGTTTTCCTCCCACCAGAGGTCGCAGAGCCGTGACGCGGTCAAAAGCCCTTCGCTCCGCTCGCTGTGCAGCCGCTGCTCGAAGCGGGTCAGCACCACCTGGCGGAAGGTGGTGGCGATGATGTCCTCGATGACCGCGCAGAGGATGGCGATCTTCACCTGGGGGTCGCTCTCTTGTGCCAGCAGGTGGCGGGAGAGGAGCATCTCGCCGAAGACCGAGGCGGTCTCTGCCAGCGGCAGCGGCGGATGGTAGTTGAGCATGTTCTGTTCCTGGGCGACCACGTAGTGGAGCCCATGGTCGAGCTCATGGGCCAGGGTGGCGACGTCGCGGAGCCTGCCGGTGAAGTTGAGGAGCAGGTAAGGGGGGAGCCGGGGGGTCATCCCCATGCAGAAGGCGCCGCCGGCCTTGCCGGGACGGGGGAGCACGTCGATGCGGCGCTCGCTGAAGAAGGCGTCGATGATCGGGGCGTAGGCCGGGTTGAAGCCGCCGTAGGCGGCAAGGACCAGCTCCCTGGCCTCGTCGAAGCTGAAGCTGCGCGAGGTCTCCCCCACCGGGGCGTAGACGTCGGTGTTTTTCAGCCGTTCCATGCCGAGCAGCCGGGCTTTCAGTCGGAAATAGTCCTGGGCCAGCGGGTAATTGGCCTCGGTCACCTGCATCAGGTGCTCCACGGCCTCGTCGGAGAGCTCGTTGCCGATGTTGGTCGGCTCGATTGGCTGCCGGTAGCCGCGCAGCCCCAGTTCCTGTCCATGGTCGAGGGCAATGGTGTTGAAGACGGTCGAGATCACCACCTGCTGCTCGGCATGCCCTTCGAGAAAGACGGTGAGGGACCGCTCGCGGACCGCGGCGTCCGGGTGGTGCAGCAGGCTCAAAAGCTCCTCGCCGGTAAAGTCCCGCTCCTCGCCGTCAAGCTCCATCCGGTAGGAGAGGGAGGCGGTCAGTTCCTCGAACAGCTTGGCAAAAGCCTCCACGCCGGTCAGGTTCTTCTGCTTGAGTAGCTGCTCTTCCCGCTCGGGCAGGGCATAGGGCTGGAACTTGCGGATGCCGTGCAGGTAGTGGCGGTAGGAAGCGAAGCGGTCGTCGGCAACGAGCCGCTCGAACGGCCCGGCCTCAAGCGCCATGATCTCCAGGTCGAAGAAGAGGACGGTCCGGGAGAGCTCGTTACCGAACTCCATGGCCTTCTGCATCAGCGACTTGTGGCTGTCTGCTTCGCTGTTCGCGGCAAAGAGTAGATGGGAGTAGAGCTGCGGCTTTATGGCCAGCTCCTGGAGCTTTTCGTAGCGTTCCAGGGCTTCGAGCAGCTCGTCCGGGGAGAGTCCGGCGACCTTCTCCAGGTAGCGCTCCCTGAAGGCCCGGCCCTCTTCGGTGGCTTTTGTGAAATCGGCGTCCAGTTCGGTAGCGTCCGGTGCGGGGTAGAGGCGGCTGGTGTCCCAGCATTGGTGGTCTGTCATGGCGTTCCTCCGAGTCGAAGTCTGGTGATAGGGTAGACCACGGAGGGACGACCGTCAAGGGGCGGGCACGCAACGAAAGAAGGGTGGAGCCTGCGCTCCACCCTTCCGGATAACGATCTGTTGCAAGAGACCGGTAAAGGGGTCAGCGGATGTGATCCTCGGGGTAGGCGCCGATGGAGTGGATGGCCAGGTCTGCCCCCTGGAACTCCTCCTCGTCGGTCAGCCGGATGCCGATGGTTTTGTGCAGGATGCCATAGGTGATGAAGCCGGTGACCAGGGCAAAGGCGATGGCGGAGAGGCTTCCCAGGAGCTGGGAGACGAAGCTGACCCCGCCGCTGCCGCCGAAGAACGGCTGGCCGAAGATGCCCGCGGCGATCCCCCCCCAACTGCCGATGATGCCGTGCAGGGGCCAGACACCGAGCACGTCGTCGATCTTCAGCTTTTCCTGCTCGATCTGGAAGCCGAAGACGAAGATCAGCGAGGCGATGATGCCGACCGCGAAAGAGGCGAGGGGGTGCATGATGTCGCTGCCGGCGCAGACGGCGATGAGGCCTGCCAGGGCGCCGTTGTGGACGAAACCTGGGTCGTTCTTGCCCGCCCAGAGGGCACCGAGCACGCCACCGACCATGGCGAGCAGCGAATTGACCGCTACCAGGCCGGATATCTTCTCCAGGTTGCCGGCGCTCATCACGTTGAAGCCGAACCAGCCCACGGCGAGAATCCAGGAGCCGAGCGCCAGGAAGGGGATGTTGCTGATCGGGATCGGGTGGGACCTGCCCCGCAGGTAGCGACCCATGCGCGGGCCGAGGAGCAGCACCGCGGGCAGGGCCAGCCAGCCGCCGATGGAGTGGACCACCACCGAACCGGCGTAATCGTGGAACTCGGCGCCACCCACGCTCTTGAAGATCCCCTGCAGGAGCGAGTTGTTCCGGCCCCAGATCAGCGACTCGAAGAGCGGGTAGGCGAGACCGGCAAAGATGCCGCCGGCGATCACCTGTGGCCAGAACTTGGCCCGCTCGGCGATCCCCCCGGAGATGATGGCCGGGATGCAGGCGGCAAAGCAGAGGAGGAAGAAGTAGTGCACCAGGTCGTAGCCCTGGTTCCCTCCCAGAAGCTCCGGCACCGGTTTCAGAAAGGATATGCCGTAGGCGATGGGGAAGCCGATGACGAAATAGGCAATGGTGGAGACCGACCAGTCGGTGAGGATCTTGACGAAGGCGTTGACCTGGTTCTTCTTCCTGACCGTTCCTACCTCCAGGAAGGCGAATCCGGCGTGCATGGCAAAGACCATGACCGCCCCGAGCATGAGAAAGAGGACATCGCTGCTGTTCTTGAGGGTTGTGGCCGCTGACGCTGCGTCCATGGGCTACCTCCATTGGTAGATGCGAGCGCCTGTTGGGCGCTCCCGGCTGCACGGCATAGTGCAACCTGACTCCCTAGAGCAACGTCTTTGCCAAGATTGTAACTGGTTGAAATTGCGTGGTGAGGACTGTCCGGAATTTCATGCGGTGCTTATTTAATCGTCGTGCCTGCCTAAATTGCAGGCTGAATGAGGCGGGTATCGGTTTCGGCCGGCAGATGGGGAGAGGGGGAGTCGTTACACCTTCGTGTTGAAAAATCTGGCCACCTTCACCACGATGTCGAACAGATCGGGCTCCCGGCTCTGCAGGATCTCACCAAAGCCGTCGATCTCCGTCGCATCGCCGGAACCGGCAGCGGATGGGGCCGTGCGCCGCCGTTCCTCCCGTTCCCGCTCCTGGTCGAGCCGTTCCTGCCGCTCCTGTTCCAGGAGCTTGCCACCCGCCTTCATCCATTCGCACAGGTTCCTGAGTTCGCCGCCGTCGAGCCAGATCCCGTGCTCCTTGCAGCGGTCGACGATGACCCCGCTCTTTGCCCCGAAGTTGACGCGGTTCATGATCGTGGCGCAGACCGGGCACTTGAGGTAGCTGATGCCATAGTCCCCGGACCTCTTGGTGGCGTTGAGGCTTTCCAGCCGGCCCCGGTCGATGGTGAAGACATTGGCGACGCTTGCCTGGAGGACCGCCTCCAGTTCGCCGGGGTCGAAAAAGAGCCCCAGGCACTGGTCGCACCGCTCGATCAGAAACCTGCCGCCGATCTTCAGGTCGATGGTTTTGAGGGCAATGGCGCGACGGGGGCAGATCCGCTCCGATTCGGCAGCGTGGGTCGTATAGTAATGGACCCCTTT
>JACRPV010000268.1 GCA_016223015.1 Geobacter sp.
CAGTCGCATAGTCGTTGCCGTTTATTGCAGCGTTGAACGTATGCTGCCACAGCGCTGTGCCGTCACTGCCGCTGTACTTGATAGTGTGATAATCATAGTTCGTCCCATGCCATGCATAACCCGTCACGATCACGTTGTCATCTGAATCAACCGCCATTGCAGTGGCATGGTCATCTCCCCCTGCCTTGTCATACGTCTTGCTCCAAAGAACACCGGAACCGTCCGCCTTGATCTTTACCGTGTAATAGTCGTTATTCCCGGACTGGTCCGATGCCCCGGTTATGATCGTATTGCCTGCCGAATCAACTGCCATCACCCCCGCTTCCTGCTTCCCCGCCTGCGGTGTGTCCCCATACTGCCAGATAACATCTCCACCAGCGGCATATAAATCAATAGACAACACCATCAGGACTAAAGCAAATATCATAGCTAACCACAGAGGCACTGAGGCACTGAGATTTCTTAAAGATAATAATTTCTGTTCTCTGTGTCTCCGTGTCTCTGTGGTCATAATAGTCCCTGTCTTTTTCATCTCTTATTTTTCCATTCCCAACTCTTCACTAGTTCTTACCATTCCGTCACATTGTTCCACTTCTGGTTGTTCGGCCAGTTAGCTGAGCCGTTGGCAGTAGCCGCTCCATGACATATGGCCGTACTGTAGTCGCTGTAGCCAGTGTTCCACCAGCCTAACGGGAACCTCCCATAGCGGTTTTCATAAGTCCATGTAACATCAAACGCGTATGGCAATCCGCCCGACGCCACCCTTCCCCTGTGCGTGGAATCCAGGCAATTGGTCTGCATCAGCCTCGGCAGCCCTGAATTGTGCGGCTGGTGACACTTTGAGCATGAATATGAATGCTCCCCGTTTGTGCCCCACCCTTTTACCGTCTCGTGTATCCTGTCTTTGCTCTTAAACGCTGTGTTCTTGTTTATGCCGTCTGTCAGGCTTGCCTTCGGATGACACCTCAGGCATAGTCCTGCAAACTTGCTGTCATCTTCGCTTATCCTCCCGTATGTGCTGTCAGGCACGTTTGCCTTGACGCTCAGATTCGCTGTGTTAAACGTGTTCCGGTCTGTCTTCCACGCCCCTAACGGCTGCGGATTGGCCTTCTGTCCGTATGGA
>JACRPV010000257.1 GCA_016223015.1 Geobacter sp.
CCTCGATCATTCGCTTACCAAAATCTCCTTCGCGCTTCGCCTGTCCACAAGCCATCTCCCTGATGTTCTGACAAGATCGTACCGGCTTTCGTACGCCACCTCGCGAAGCGGGCTGATCTGTTTTCTTGTGCGCTCGTCAACGAAATGGAACTTCCATTGCTCCTTCGCGCCAACCGAAGCGGTCTTTCTGTCGGATGCAACCTCGGTGAACGTAAACTTCATGTCAACCAGTTCACCGATCAGCAGCCTGCGATCCTTCTGAATGAAAATGATGTACGAGCCCATGCGGGTTATCTCGGCGGGCGTGGCAAAGAACTCCATAACCATGGCGTCGGGTCTGGAGAGCGCCTCAACCGACAACTTGTTATACGCCGTCACGGTGTTTTTCAGTTCGACGGCATCGTCGGCGCAGGCGGTGAACATAAGCGCCGACATTGTTAACAGCATGGTGAATAACGCTGAACTTCTACGATTTAACATGCTCCCGCCTACTCACTCTTCTTTTCCATGCGGCCTGAAACCGATCGGCTTTTTCTTCACTTCGGGCGGCGACATAAGTTGCCTGATCGCATCGAAGACAACTTTGAACTGACTGTCGTATTTTTTTTCCATGTCGGCAAGTTTGCGGGTGAGTTCCGCATTAGAGGACAGCATCTGCCTAAGGCGAATGAAGGTTCTGACAACATGAACGCTTGTCTGGATAGCAACAGGACTGTTTAAAATAGTAGCAGCCATTATAGCCCCGTGCTCTGTGAATGCAAACGGCTGATTTGGCGAAAATTTCAATCTCCTGAGGTGGTCACAGTTTGTGACCACCTCATGTTTTTCTTCTTTTGTCAGTTGAAACATGAAATCGCGTGGAAACCGTTCCACATTACGCTTTACGGCCTGGTTCAGCACTTTCGTCGTAACCCCATATAGCGCCGCCATGTCAGCATCCAGCATCACCTTCTCGCCTCGAATCAGCAAAATCTTCATCTCAATCATCTCAACCGGCATTAGTGCTTTCATTTACCCCTCCCTCAACGCCCGCCTACGCCTTGACATGCTCAGCAAGCTCCTTCGCCCTTTCGTTGATAAGCCCCGAAAAATGGCGCGAATACGGCACGATTTCCACCCTAGCCACGCCTTCGGCTTCGTCTATGAAGACGTAGAGGCGCTCCTCCGGATCGATCACGCGCACCAGCACCCCGATCAGGCCGATGAACGAAACAACGAAGAAAAACCCAATGCCCGGCTCGCCCACCATCTCCATCAGCACCCAGCGCCGCATCTCCGGCACGACAACCGAGTATCCGCCGATTATCGCCGAGCCGCCAACCGGAATTACGCCCTCGAAGATCACGCGCCCCGCGTCGGAAACCCTCATGGCCACGAACGGGTTTACAACCTCACGGCCACGCGTTGCCGGGCGTCCGCTCTCCTTTTCGTAGTAGTCGGGATAAACCTTCGCCTCAACCGTGAGAGCGGTTCCCCCCACTTTGAAACCGTCCATGCGGTCATCCGGCATGTTCTGAAGATTGACAAACGAATCACGCAAAACATCGGCTCCAGCCGAAATAACAAACCTCGGCGCGAATCCGCCGGTTTGAAGCAGTATCTTTTTCCCGTCGATCATGAGCGGCTCGTTTATCTTTACGTCGATTTCGGATGTTTCACCCGCTCCGCCCTGCGTTACGCGGAATTTGGCGACATGATCAACGGCGTTCCACGGATCGCCGGGCGGATAGATCGAATACTGCCTTATCAGGCCAAGCGTGACGTCCGGCAGATTCAGCCCCCAAACCGGCTTTCTGGCAAGCGACGCGAAGTTCTCCTCAGCCAGCTTGTACGATTGCCCCTCGGTGAAGGTGAGCGTGCCACGGTACGCCCCGAAATAGAAAACCACCAGCCCGAAGAGCGCTGTTATCAGCACGAAATGAAAGAATATCGATCCCCAGAAACCGGCCTCGCCGCGCAAGCCCACAAGTCCGGCGCGAGAAGCTTCCGGCAATTCGGCCACGCGCCACCGCCGCAGCCGCAGCCAGTTCATGATATTCAGTTTCACTGATCCGGCGTCCGGGCTTGCCGCAACAAATGTTATCAGCCCCTCTGGCGACGCATCCCGCGGAAGCGCAAACCGCTTTTTGCCGCGCGCGCGATAGCGCGTGACAAGCCTGTCGATACTGCAAAGACTGGTGGATATTATGAGAAAAATGCCGGTGAGACCGAAAACGTAGCCGGTGGCCATCTTCTGGCTGTTGTAGCGCTCGCCGAGCATGAACAGGAACGGCTTTGCAACACGCATTGCCTCCCTGTCAGCTGGCGACAAAAGCTCCGGGTTGGGCAGAACTGCACCAACCGCAAGCATGATTGTAACCACGGCAAGAAGCACTATCGCCACATTTCGCGATGTTACAAAATCCCAGATGACCGTGGAAATTCTCTTTCCGTTATTCACCCTTAAGTCCTTCCAGCAGTTTCGCAATTGTCTCCATGTCCAGAGAGCTTACAACCGCGCCCTGCCGCAGGTCGCTCCCGACTGCCAGAAAGAAATCCACTTTCCGGCCCTCGCCTTTTTCTCCGGACGGAAGGCCCAGTCCACCAGATGATACCTCATGATCCATGTTGAAATTCGTTATATCCACCCTGCTTGCGCCACGGGCTGTAGTTATCTCGACCGAGAACTGAGCCTTGCCGGGCAGCCTGTTGTCGTTTATCAGTTTTTTTGCCTGCCATGAAGCCAGCATTTCCACCAGCTCAACCGCTTTCCGGTCTTTAACGGCAGCGCCGTCAAGCCGCCAGCCGGATGATGCTTTTTCAAGAATATTCGTCTTGCCGTCGATCCTGACAATCTTTATACGGGTAATTTCATCGGATTCGGCGATAAACAGGCTTCGGCGCATGTACGATGACGCGTCGGCCTCAAGCATGTTCCAGAACTCGCGCCGCATACGCGCGGCCTCCGACGATCCGCCCCGGTGAACCAGTATGCCCTTGTACCATTCGGAACCCCAGAAAAACATGTCGGCCAGATCGAGCCTGCCCATGTTGCGGTCGTAAAGCTCCACAACCATGCGGCGGGGCAGCGATTCATACTCGCGGCTCCATTCGACAAAACCCTCGGCCCGCTGCGATGTGAGCGTATCCAGAAGGTTTTCCACCTCGGCATCGCCCGCGCGCGCCTTCAACGGCGATGCCATGATCCAGCCGTCGCCATCCCTCGAAATATCGACAAGACCGCCTTCGCGCCTGATCACAACCCGCCCTATGGATTTCGGATCGTGCAGGAAAAACCGCTTTTCGCGCAGTTCAAACAGGCCAAGCCGAAGCTCCTTCGCCAGGGAGCTGTTGACCAGAAAGATTTTGCCGATGCTTTCGGCATAGGCGTAATTGCCTGTTTTTGCGGGGTTTTCGCCGCCGATTTCGAGTCTGTCGGATTTCGTCTTCGATCCGAGCGTCACCGTCGCCAACGGCTTTCCGAAACCGAACTTGTCCTTGTCTGCCTGACCGCCCACAACCTTGAGCGCGCGCCCGGTTGACAGCGCCTCGAAGAAACGCTGGATGGACGCCATATCCGCCATATAACGTCCGCCGACAATCCAGACGTCCTTTTCGCTGCGGGCAACATCCGTGTTTCCGCCGTCGAATCCGATGCGGATAAGCCTGACGTCATCCTGATTTACCCGAAAGAAACGTTTTTCAAAATCCTCAAGCGCTCGTTTTTCGAGCATTGAGGGTTTCAGATGCAGGAAATAAAAACCGCCCACAAGCGCCGCCACAACAAAAAGCGCCAATGTTGTCCTGTATCTCACAGCCCGCGCCTCCGAAACCATACGGCGAATCCGGCCAAGGCAATAACCGCCGGAATTCCAATCGCGCCAAATGTCCGCACTATCCGCGCCTGATCGTCGGTCACGAACATCGGGACGAACGCCCTGCCCTGCGATGACGGAGACGCCAACGCGCTCGCCTCGCCGTAACTGAGCCACTCGACGGCGTTCAGGAACATTCCGGCGTTCGCCTCGTTCACAATGTAAGCGTTCGACGCGAAATCGGCGTCGCCAAACAGAACCGCCTTCGGCTTGCCGCCGTCGCCAACGACTGCGGCGGCGATGGCGTATGAAGCGGCTTTTTCGCCATCTTCGCGCGAAGCATTTCCATCCATGTCGAGCCAGCTTTCACCGGATGTTGCAATCACAGCCCTGAAGCGTTCATCGCCCGGTTCTCCGGCAAGCGCGTGAACGCTTGGGAATATCGCCCCGGATCCGATTCCGGCTGTGACCGGGTTTTCAGCATAAGCGGTTATCATCGGCGACGACGGCCCGGCCCCCGGCGCGAACACGCTGTCATTCACCGTCTGCTCGCTGATTAACACGCCAAACATCGAAAGGACTTTCCTTGAAGGCTCAGGCGCTTCCGCCATCACAAGCAGCCTGCCGCCGGATGCCGCATATCGCTCGATTGCCGCAAGCTCCTGATCGAACAGAGCCGAAACCGGCCCGGCCATAACGACAAGATCGACATCGGGCGGGATATTGCCTGAAGCGGAAAGATAGACAGCCTTCAGTTCGTAACCGACCGAGCGAAGCCTTTCCGCCGCGAAACCGTAACCGGAGCGTTCCCGGCCATCCATGGCGCGCTCGCCGTGTCCGGCCAGAAAGCCAACAGCCGGCATCTTGCGCCTCGATGCGCGCACAAGCAGCATTGTCACGGCGTCCTCGCTCGATCCCGACATCGAAAAGCGGCGCCCATCCGATACTGCAACCAGAGTATTGTAGCCGGTAACGCCCAGCTCGCCCGCAAGAACAGGAGAACGGTCAAGATCGTGCATTTCGTATGATATATTGCGGTTTGCGTAGCGGCTGCTCTCAAGCAGATCGCGCGCCCTGCCAAATTCAGGCGAATTTTCGCTTCCGAAGAAATAGAGCGTCGTTTCAGACTTGACCGCTCTTGCAGCCGCCTCGCCATGTTTCGAGAGCGAATAACGTCCGGTGGCCGAAGCGTCGATACGAAAATAGAACTGCCGGGCAATAAGGTTCGCCAGCACCAGGATGAAAGCGACAAGTGCTATCATGACAGCCGTGTTGATTCTCTGATGCGCCGAGCGCATGGCGACTATCCGGGTTATTCCTTCCAGCGGTTTCATACCGCTACCACCTGCCCGATTCCAGCGCCCGATGAGACAGAAACAGCATGAACACCGGGTAGCTGACCAGCACAACGAGGTCGCGCATGTCG
>JACRPV010000258.1 GCA_016223015.1 Geobacter sp.
ACGGTATCCCCGACGAACCCTATGCATCATGGGTGGATCAGCTGCATGTCCAGATGGGCCTGCTGCAACTCACCCTCGATCCGGAGGTGGAAATCGGCGGATCAATTCTGGTGGTTGACCTCAATGCGGGAACATACCGAGAATTCAACAGCTATACGCCTAACAAGCTGGTGTTCAATCAGCTTATGGAAAAAGGTCAGCACATCCTTGCGGCAACACGCGGCGAATGTGCACCTCGAACTGAGCCGGGCATACTCTGCGGTTATTGTCCGTTTCGCACCGGTTGTCCTTCCCATGCCGTCGGTCTGGATCTCCCACAGGAAATACTGGATGCCGGCAGGAAGTACCTGGAGCTGAACGAACAGAAAAAAGCTCTCGAATCACGTCTGGACATCCTGAAGAATGACATTCTCACGTTTGCGGATGGCGCATTCAAAGGGGCATCGGACGGGATACTGATCAATGTCACGTCAGTGGCTGATTCGATAACTATCGACAGCTATAAACTCAAGAGAAACTACCCGGACATCTACGATCAAGTAACGAAACCGAAGTCAGGTTACGTCAAACTTGAAATCAAGCCATTCACGCCGATCGCAGCTCAAGCGGCCTGAACCAACCCCACCAGGGGGCATCACGCTCCCCATGGGAAATCTTCATTCATGGAGGCGTGTCAGCCCCATTGAAAGGAGATTACCGATGAAAGCATTCCGTACCGGCACATTGCCGCCCGACCTTAAATCATTCTCCCTGACGAACAGAAAAGAAAACCTGAAAGAGGCCCTGCAGACCATTGTGACGCTGATCCTCATGGCAGCAATTTTTCTTTTAGTCATGATCGCCGCCGTTCCGCCTGAACCGAGGGAATACCCCGCCGGTTGGGAGGAGGTGCGCGGATGATCGGGTCAAACATCACTATCTATACCGAAGAGGAAGCACTTCCAGCGGATTCCGCCATGAACGAGGTCAATCTGTCACTGCACGGAGCCAACCGCTTTCTGGAACGGGACATTCCGCTGGAGGCTGTCGAAGGTGTCCGTCACCTTATGCCGCTCCTCAACGATAAGCCACTCAAGTTCAGGTACAAGGGGGTGCTGGTCGTTGCCCGACGGGTCAATGGCTCGCCCAGGATCATCACCGCCTGGAAATTACCACTTCCCCTGTAGATTTTTCACGGCAGCACACTGCCATCACAAGGAGGCCATCATGAGCCCAAAAACTCCAAGGCCCAAGGCTGCCACCGGCTTCACCATCGAACGCCGGTCGTCTTGCGGCAAGATCTACACCACGGTAACCCTGTGCCCGATAACAGCAACACCAATGGAAATATTCATCCGCTTCGGCAAAGCCGGAGGGTGTGGTTCCGCCATGGCAGACGGCATCGCTCGCCTGGTCTCCTACGGACTCCGTTCGGGACTTAAGCCGACCGATGCCTTCAAAGCTTTGAGCGGCATTGGCTGTCACCTCGGGAGCAATACCTGTCTTAACTGCGTAGCCGAATCGATCCGCTTTGTGCTCGCACATCTGGAAACGGGTCGCGACATCAACGAGCTGATCGAGGAAGCTGCTCTGGCGGAAGCAAATGCCAGCACTCACGACTTCATCTGATATCAACCCAATATCAACACTTGGCAGGGAAATAGACATCCCTGCGGGGTGGTCTGTCTCCCAGTCGGGTTACAACCCTGCACAGGAGGCAGACATGAACTACGAAATCAGGAGCACGTTCAAAATTGACGCGCCCAAAACGGTAACCATCAAAGGCAGGACACCGGGACACCCTGCGGTTCCACCGGCGGACGAGCAGTACATCTTCCGTCAGGCCACCCTGTCCGACCTGTTCACCTGGTATCTGTTGGGTGAACGGTCACTCTACCTCACCGGCCCCACCGGCTGCGGCAAGTCCTCCGTCATCATCGAGGTCGCAGCACGCCTCAGCATCCCCCTCTGGAACGTCGTCGCCCATTCCCGGCTGGAAACACCGGAACTGGTCGGCGGCTATCGGCTCAATGCCGGCGGAGGAATGGATTTTGTGCATGGGCCACTCATCATTGCCATGAAAGAAGGTGGCTGGTTCCTGATCGATGAAATCGATCTGCTCGACCCATCCACTGCAGCAGGACTGAACGGCGTTGCCGAAGGCCGATCCATCACCATTCCGGAAACGGGAGAAGTGGTGACGGCTCATCCGGATTTCCGTTTCATTGCCACTGCCAACTCCAACGGAGCAGGTGATGCCACGGGTCTCTATCAGGGGATTTTGCGGCAAAACATGGCTTTTCTCGACCGCTTCTACATGATCGAGGTCGGTTATCCCGATCCTGAGATCGAAAAGAAAATCCTGACCGAGGTAGCACCATCGGTTGGGAGCGACATCAGAGACCGCATGGTGAACATCGCCAATGAAATCCGCGCCCTGTTTATCAAGGGTGAAGCAGAAGTCACGCTTTCGACCCGAACCCTGACCAGGTGGGCACGTATCACCGCCTTCCAGGCACGGGCTGCGGCAAGTCAAGGCATGTCCAACGGCGAAACATTGACCAAGGCCTTCGACCGGGCACTCGGCTTCCGGGCTGAACCCGACACCCGAACCGCCCTGCATGCAGTTTTGCAGCGGCATTTCGGTGACCGGAGGACGCCATGACCAGATACAGGTGCATCAAATCCTCCGTGGATCTGCACCTTCTGGACAGGGTCAGAAACCACGACAAAGTCTACCACCTGGCGGTTTTCGAGCGAGACGACGGCAATTTCGACGTCCTGTACCGTTATGGACGCCGGGGAACAACAATGCGTCTCGGTATCCTCAAAGGTGGTGAATGCCTTCGCGACTATCGCACAGCCAGCAATCTCATGACCCGAAAGGAAGCGAAACAGGTCAACGGCGACGGGTACCAGTATGCCAGCGGCATTACACCCGACGTCTGGAAAGATCTGTTGCCAACTTTATTAGGCCCTGAAAAAAAGGCTGAAAAGCAGCAACCACCCAAACAGCCTGAACCACCAGCTCCGGCACCTGAAATAGGCGGTGACGGACCAAAAACCTGGTTCTGGTAATCATTACAACCCCACCGGGGGAGACCAACTCCCTCGTGGAGATGTCTCCTTCCGGAGGGCTTACCTTTTAAAAGAGGAGACACCATGAACAATCAATCCACCATTACCAAGGTCCTCCAGGGTCTTGTCTTGGTTCATCTCAGCTTCTCCGTCTGGTCCGGCAAAAAGAAACTCCGGCCGGAAGACCTCAAGGGAGCGAACCTGCCACCTGACAAACTTGCCTCTCTCGGTTCCAAGCGCATCTTCGCTCCTGATGCACTCAAGGTGTTCGCCACCCTGAAGCGCCAGGCCGAACGAGCTTGCGAGGAGGTGGGAGTCCGGTTCCTCGGTGTCTATGCCATTCCCGAGGAAAAGCTGATTCCACTCATGGAGAAGATGGAACAGATCGAACAGAGCTTTGCCACTGCAAAGACTGACTTTCTGTCGGCATACGACGACAATCTCAAAGACTGGCTTGCCGAAGCTGGTGAGTGGTCGGAGATCGTCGCCCGTGCC
>JACRPV010000259.1 GCA_016223015.1 Geobacter sp.
GGAACAGCTCATCAAAGGGGCCTGATCCCGAAGGGTTTTGCTTCTCACCGTTCATGGCGGTGGCTGTAATGCACCACCTGCACCCGCTCCATGGTTATCAACCCGCCGCTCATCATCTCGTCCAGCCTCGGCATCAGGCCGTCGATCCGTTCCTGGCTCTCCACCACCTCCACCACAATGGGAA
This sequence comes from Geobacter sp., assembly GCA_016223015.1. Taxonomy (GTDB): domain Bacteria; phylum Desulfobacterota; class Desulfuromonadia; order Geobacterales; family DSM-12255; genus Geoanaerobacter. The sequence continues at coordinate 185 of JACRPV010000259.1, forward strand.
GGTCGGTGGAGAGCCGGAGCAGCTTGTCGCTGTGATAGACGCTGTGGGCGCCGAATCCCGCCACCCCCCGAAAGACCGTGGCGCCGGCACACCCTTCCTTGCGGAACAGCTCCACCAGCGCCTCATAGAGCGGCAGCCGGCCGTATTTATCGCTCTCGCCAATGAAGATCCGCATCAGCACCTTTTCGCCGCGGAAATTTTCCATGCAAACCCCCTACAGTTGCCGGGCCGAGTAGATCCCTAGCCAGGTAAATGCCAGGCAGAGCAGCACACTGGCCGTGACGTTGACCGCCGCGGTGAAGAATTCGCCGTCTTCAAGCAGCCGGAAGGTTTCGTAACTGAAGGTCGAAAACGTGGTGAGCCCCCCGAGAAGGCCGATGGTGAGGCCAACGCGCAGGGTTGGGGAGATGAGGGTGCTCCGGAGGGCAAACTCCATGATGAGGCCGATGAGATAGGCCCCCACCACGTTTACCGCCAGGGTCCCCCAGGGAAAGGCCCGGCCCGCAACCTCATAGACCCAGCCGGAGAGCCAGTACCGCGCCAGGCAGCCGAGAGCGCCGCAGACGGCTATGGCGAGGATGGTCGTCACAGAGACCCCATCCTACTTGAACATCCACCCGAATTTCAGGCCGAAGATCTCCGACTCGGACCTGGGCTGGACGAAGTACTCGGTTCTGGCATTGGCATAGTTGTAACGCGCCACTTCCGGCGACTGGGGAAAGAGGTAACTTTCGTAGTAGAACGACACCTTCATATGCTCATGGCGTATCCCCGCCTCGGCCATGGCCGACCAGTCGCTCCCCGGCTCCAGTTCGATCCTGCCGACGCCGGGATAGTTCTCCACATCGTTCCGGTTGTAAAAGGGGTATTTCCCACCACCCATCGCGAACAGACTCGTGTCGGGACCGACCTTGTAGTTCCCCCTGACCCCAAGCAGCGCAGACAGGGAGGACCAGTATTCGGTATAGCCGCCGCTCCCCTGCAGGTCCCGCAGCCACCAGCGGTAGCCCAGGCCGCCGAACGGCTCGACCGTGAGATCGCGGTAGGGAATGGCCCAGCCGAGGGTAGCCTGTTCATTGGTGCCGAAGTAGGTCACATCGGTCTTGTGGGGGGTCCCGTCCTGCAACTGGCCGTCATAGTCCACCACGCCGCCAAAAAGCTCCACTTTCCCCCTGAAGGTCATGGCTCCGGCCTTCCCCTCGGCCAGATGCAGCATGATGTCGCCGCCGACGCCGTATTGCGGACCGCTCTCCTTGAGCAGTCGGCTGCCGGTCGTTCCGTTGAACTCCTCCCAGGTGAAATACTGGATAAAGGGATAGACCGACAGCTCCCTGATCGGACCGGAGTCTGCCGCTTCGGCCATCGGCGCGGTCTGAGCCAGGATAAGCATCGCCGTCAACGCCAGGACGGTCCGTTTCATGACTCCCCTCCCTCTTCAGCGGTTTTCTTGCGCGCCCGCGGCTTGCGGACCGGTTTCGGCTTCTCTGCCGTCGCTGTTTCAGCGGCTGCGGCTGCCACGGGCTCCGCACCCTCCTCCGCTTTCTTTTTCGTCGCACGGCGCGGCCTGGCAACCTTTTTCGGCTCGGCTGCCGCAACCGTTTCCGGCGCCGGCTGAGCTTCTACGGCCGGTGCAGGGGCAGGAACGGCCTCGACTGCCGCCGGCTCGGCCTTCCGGCGCGGTGCCCGGCGACGGACAGGCTTTGCCGGTTCGGCTGCCGGCTCCGCTGCCGGAGTGACCACCGGTGCCGGTTCGATCGGCGCAGGGGGAGGAAGCTCCTCGCCCGCCTGCTCAACCGCGTCAGCTGCCTCACCCGCCGGCCTGGCAGGCTTTTTCCGCCGCCGCCGGCGCTTCTTCTTCGCCTCGGCGTGGGCCTCCAGCTCTGCCGGTGTTTCCCCTGCCGTCTCGGCAGCCTCATCCGCCGGCTGCTCTTCGTCGGGCTCAACAGCCCCTTCCCCTGCTTCCTCGCCAGCAGCACCTTCCTGGGCCAGGCCGGGCTTGCTCTTCTTTCTCCGGCGACGGCGGCGCTTCTTCTTTGCCTCGCCGACACCCTCGGCACCCTCAGCCTCGGTGCCCTCGGCCTCTTCCGCCGCATCGGCCGTTTCTTCCCCGGCCTCATGCTCCTCTTCCGGCTCTTCAAAAGCGGCTGACGGCTCAGCGGCCGTCTCCCCGGCCTGCAGATCGGTGCCGACATCGCCCCCCTCGGGTGCCTTCTTCTTCCGGCTCCGCTTCCGCTTCTTCTTCCCTTTCCCATCCTCGCCGGCAACCTCTCCGGCGGCGGCTGGTCCGGAGAGCTGTTCGCCCGGAGGAAGCAGGGTCTCGGCCTCCTCGGCGTGGTGGTGCTCGTCGTGCGCCGGCCGCTCCCGCTTGATCATTTCTATCTCAAGCTGGTTCATCAGGAAGGACGGCTTCCCCTTGATGGTGACGGCGATGTCGTAGTCGTCCTCGATCTGCCCCAGTTCACGCTTCTTCCGGTTGAGGAGGTAATAGGCGACCTCCAGCGGCAAGCCGCCGCGCACCTCGGAAACGGTCCCCTTGGCAGCAGCGCCATGGACCTTGCGCAGAAAGGAGAGGGCCATGCTCTCCACGTTCTTCACCTTGCCGCGGCCGCTGCAGTGGGGGCATTCCAGGTGGATCGCCTGGTCCAGGGTCTGCTTGATCCGCTGGCGCGACATCTCCAGCATGCCGAACTGGGAGATCTTCCCCACGGTGACCCGTGCCTTGTCCATCTTGAGGGCGTTCTTCAGGGTCTTTTCCACCTCGGCCATGTGCTTGCGGTCTCGCATGTCGATGAAATCGATGACGATCAGCCCCCCCAGGTCGCGCAGCCGGAGCTGGCGGGCAGCCTCCTCGGCCGCCTCCTGGTTGGTCTTGTAGGCGGTATCCTCCACCCCCTTCTCGCCGGTGGTCTTGCCCGAGTTGACGTCGATGGAGACCAGGGCCTCGGTCGGTTCGATCACCAGGGAGCCGCCCGAAGGGAGCGGCACCTTCTTCTCGTAGATCAGGTCGATCTGCTCCTCAAGCTGGTAGCGGGAAAAGATCGGCCGCTTCTCCAGGTGGAGCTTGACCAGCTTCTCGAACTTGGGCATGGTCTCCTTGAAGAAGGCCTTGATCTGCCTGTAGACCTCCTGGCTGTCGACCAGCACCTCGTCGATCTCGGCGGTGAAGTAATCGCGCAGCATCCGGGTCACCAGGTCTGTCTCCTGGTAGACGGCTGCAGGCGCCTTGACCCCGGCCGCCTTCTCCCTGATGCTGGCGTTGAGCTTGAGCAGGTACTGCAGATCCTTCTGCAGCTCGGTCTTGGTCTTTCCCACCGCCTCGGTCCGGACGATGTAGCCGATCCCCTCGGGGATCTCCAGCTTGGCGATGGTCTCCTTCAGCTTTTTCCGCTCACCTTCGGCCTCCACCTTGCGGGAGACGCCGGCAGAGTCGCTCCCCGGCATCAGGACCATGTAGCGCCCCGGCAGGGAGAGGTAGGTGGTGAGCGCCGCCCCCTTCATGTCCCGTTCGCCCTTTTCCACCTGGACGATGAGCTCCTGGCCGCGGCGCAGAACCTCCTGGATGCGGGGCCTGCGCTTGCGGTGCTCCTCGGGGACGTCGTCGCGCCACTGCCAGTAGTCGGGGTGCAGCTCCCCCATCTGGAGAAAGCCGAGCTTCTTCATCCCGATGTCCACGAACGCCGCCTGCAGCGACGGCTCGACCCGGACCACCACCCCCTTGTAGGCGTTCCCCCTGGTCTGTTCGCTCCCGGCGATCTCGATATCCAGCTCGACCAGCCGGCCGTCCTGGACGATTGCCACCCGGGCCTCCTCCGGGTGCATCACATTGATCAGCATCTTCTTCGACATTCATTCTCCCTCTTCAATCCTTGTGGTACCGGGAGAGCCGCGACCCTCGACCGGTTCTTCTATATCAGGCGCCGCACGGCGCTCATGAACGGAAAACACCAGCAACTATACCAGAGAATCGGCGCGAATCCATGAAAAACAGCGGCGGAATTGACGTGCACTGCCGGGAAATGGGATCAGGCAGGGCGATTCCGGCGCGTCAGCCCCCGGCAATCGCTGCATTACGGGCATTTGCCACCTTGGCCGGCCGGTCAGTTTTCCATCCCGCCCATGGCAAGGATGGTGCGCCACTCCTCTTCCGTCACCGGCTGGATGGAGAGACGGCTCCGCCTGACGAGCGGCATGTCGGCCAGGAACGGGTTGGACCTGATCCGTTCCAGGGTGACCTGCTGCCTGAGCGGCGCCACGTACCGGACGTCGACCATAAACCAGGTCGGGGCGTCAGGGGATGACTTCGGATCGAAGTGCTCGCTGGCCGGATCGAACGCAGTGAAATCGGGGTAGCCTCCCCGCACCACCTCCGCCAGACCCACCACAACCGGCTCCGGGATATTGCTGTGATAAAACAGCACCAGTTCCCCCGGCTGCACCCGGTCGCGCAGGAAATTGCGCGCCTGGTAGTTACGCACCCCGTCCCAATGCTCGGTCATGGCAGGGCGATTCTTCAGATCGTCGAAGGAAAAACAGCCCGGTTCGGTCTTGAACAGCCAGTAGGACATGGTTGCCTCCTGCTTCAGCAAAGCGTTATCGCCATCAATTCCCTTAATATCACATCTCCCGCAGGGCAGCGATCATCTCCGCGATGGAGAGATCGATATACTCCCGGCTGATCGCACTGGAATGGGGCGTAATCACGACGTTCGGCTGCTGCCAGAGCGGCGATCCGGGCGGCAGAGGCTCTTCGGCAAAGACATCCAGGCCTGCGCCCGCCAGAGGCCCATTCTGCAGGGCATGCAGCAGATCCTCCTCCCGGTAGCAGTTTCCCCGGCCCAGGTTGTAGAGGCAGGCCCCCGGCTTCATGGCGCTGAAATGCCGCGCGGTGAAGATCCCGTAGGTCGTCGCATCGCCCGGCAGGAGCAGCACGACATGATCGGCATGGGGCAGCTCCTCCTCCAGCCGGTTAAACGGGATGACCCGGTCGACGACGGGATCGGCGACGGACCCTGCCACGCTACGCTTGACGCCCGTCACCCCGGCCCCGAACGCCTTCAGCAACTCAGTCATCGACCGTCCCAGCGAACCGTACCCGACCAGGAGCACCTGCTGGCTGAAGAGCGCCACGCACGAGCTGTAGTCCAGCCGGCCCCAGACCCTGTTCTTCTGGTCGTCAAGGGATTTGCCGACGCGCCGATTGAAGCAGAGCATCAACGACAGGAGGCTTTCGCGCATGATGCGGCCGTGGAAGCTGCCATAGTGCGTCTGCACCCGGCCGGCGGGATCTCCGGCAACCCAGTCGTGCCCGGCAGCGGGGGTAAACAGCACCTTCAGTTTTCGGGCATCGGCGTACCACTCCGCCTTGAAGACCCAGGCGATGACGGCATCGGCGTCGGGGAGGCGCGCCATGAAATCACGATTGTCGCTGGCCAAGGTGATGCGGGTATCGGGGAGCGCTGCACGGAGCTGATCCAGATGGCGCTGCTTGAAGGAAAAGGCATCGACAGTGTGGTGCAGATGAATCAGGAGGTTGGTTATGTTCATGACGGTTTGTTCGCTTTCAATGGTTGTGAGCCGCAGAGGAGACCGTCTGTCGCCGAAGGTACAGTTATTCGTCCTTTTCTGCTCACCTAATCAAGACTTGCCTCGACTCCTTCAGGATAGAGGCGAGGGAAATAATACCCCACCATTGATGCCGGGAAACCGAGCATTACAGGCCCCTTTCCCGAGTTGGAAACTAAATAGCCTTTTTCCATGAGACTGCTGACGACCCTGCGCGCAGAGCGCTCTGGCATTCCGATAATGCCGGGTATTTCTCCACGAGGTATTTCCCCTCGCAAAAATACATCTCTCAGTAAATGACCAGCTTCAGGTTTCAATTCACCCAAAAAAACCTTACGATCGACAACCGCTTGTATTCTTTTCTGCATGCCATCCAAGTCCAGCAGGCCCGCCATAAAGTCAATTTGATCAATCGCGATTTTAAGGAAAAATTTACAAAATCCGAGCAACCCTGCTTGTGTCAAGTTCCCACGTCCATCCAGGTCTCCTCTGCGAGGTTGGTCTGCTCCGGCTAATGCAGCTAGATACTCTTCGCGATTTCTTGCGAACCCTCGGGAAACTGTCCACAACCCATGACCATCAATTTGTGCCTTTTTAAGGTATGCATGAGTCATAAGGCGAGTGACTCGCCCATTACCATCCAGAAATGGATGAATCCATGCAAGCCGGTGATGAGAAGCTGCAGTTGCAATAACTTGATTCAACCCTTTCAGTCTGTGAGGATCGTAGACCTCCTCGAATCTATTTATAAAATCGTCTAGATATTCTGATTTCGGTGGCACATGTCTCCCAACCACAACATCTATTTCTCTTGTTTCTCCGGGAATCACCTTTTCTGTTTTTCCATCTGCTCGTTGTACGACAAGATACTCCTCCGGCATCCGTTCATAAAACTCTTTATGTACCCAGCACAAAAAGCTTTTGCTTGTAATGACTATATCCTGAGCATCCTCGATGCGAGATTCAATGCATTTCTGTACTTCTATATGTGCCTTACTTTCCAATTGCCGCGCTCTTTTTGCAGGATCTTCAGAGAAATCTTCTCGCATGGCGCGATCGATATCTACAGGATGGGTGTTATGCCCCTCAATTACATTGGAGTAGTAGCTGTTCATCTTCCTTACCAATTCAACGATTCCCCTACGGGTGACAGGATGAACAGCGGCACTAACAGCAGCAGATTTCCGGATAACCTCTATTGCCAAATCGCCCAGCTCTCCCGTGGAATCAGAAGGCATCATTGGCTCCATTTCTGAAATTTTTGTATAAAAACCATCTTCCATGTTGGCCTCCGAATATTGGCCGGCGGTTTGGCCGATATTGAATCCCGTTGTTTTAATGAACTGCAAGACTACTTCGTGTCAGTGTGGATATAATTTGGCCGGCTGTATGGCCGCTAGCTATACATTATAAAAACAATCAGAAGCACACTGTTGCAATCATTTTCATAAAAAATAACGACAATATTGGCCGATATTTTGGCCGATATTTTGGCCGATATTTTTGTACCGTATTTCACCGAATAAATAAACGACAAATTATATTTTTAATTTTATTGGCCGATATTTTGGCCGATCTTGCAGAGATAGAAATACAATGGAAGGATGACGAGGCTGGATCGGACAAGGGCCACAAGGGGACAACGCTGCTTGCTATTTTTCAGGGCCACAACGCTGCTTGCTATTTTTCTATTGAAACTATTGGCAAAATAGCAAGCAGCGCCAAGCCCCCCGCAAGTGTAGATCAGGCGGCACGTCCCATTTCTTCACGAATAACTTTGCGCAGGGTTTCTTCAAGGCATTTCAGGGGCATTTCAGGGACGGGGCATTTCAGGGGGGCATTTCAGGGACAGTATACAAAACTACCTGGGGCATTTCAGGCATTTCAGGTAGAGTAGAGAGCAGGTTTCACCCTGCCCTCCCTCATCAAACCGTGCATGCGGTTTTCCCGCACACGGCTTTCCGATGTTCTTCACTACAAAGCATGCGCTTTCGTCCAGCCCGCTGATGTCGGCACTTTATACAGTCC
>JACRPV010000274.1 GCA_016223015.1 Geobacter sp.
ATTAAATATACTGTCACCGGAATTTCTCACCGAATTTCTCACCGGAATTTCTCCGAAGGTCTCGCTGTCGAACACGACAGTCCGCCCCTTGGTGGCAGCGGCGCCGAACATGCTCAGGACGCACCCCCACTTTCCAGGCTCAAACTGGACCGCACCTGCCGGCTTTTCATCGGTAAAGACCAGGGCGACCGGCTCGATCACGAGGTTGATGGCCTCTGCAATGGCGCTTTTCATGGGGTTTCCTTCCTCAGCAATACTTTCAACTCCGGAAGCCGCTCTGTGGCGACCTTCCAGACCGTTTTTTGGGGGGGTAATTCCGGCTTATTTCTTTTTCAACGACAGAAACCCGGCATACTCCCGCTGGCTGATATCAAACGCAACAACCTTGCCCGTCAGTAATCCTTCAATCTGATCACGAGTCAGCTTGAACTCAAATGAGCCAAAATTCTCGCCGAATTTGGCGCGAGCTTCTGCCGTATCCTCAATCAGCTCTATGCGGTCATCACTATTCCCCGAACTTAAAGAGTCCGGTTTTCCCCAACCGGTCATTATTCCAGCACCCACGTCCCTTTGCTCTTGATCTCGCGATACATGGCATCCGGTGCGATGTCGATATCATCCGGCCAGGAAACGAACCCGTCCGTAACCCGTAACTCCTTGAAGAAATCAGGGTCGCGAAGCTTTTCAAAAACCCCGTAAAGATGCGTCGGGAGAATCTTCACTTTCCCGCTTAAGCCGTCGGCAAACGTCACGGCAAACTCAAGAGTCCCCAAAACTTTAGCTTCAACAACGTCCCAGTACATACGTCACCTCCTGATACTACTGCAACGGCTCAATGGGGCGTGGCTCCACATGTTTGCGGCACAGCTCCCAATCTTCCATAAGTTCAGTCTGGTGAAGCTCCGCCCAGTCTAGCACTAGCTCCAACGCGCGACGTGGCAACTTGCCTTCTATCACTTCAAAAGTACGAATATCGATAACGGCTTTGAATTCGGAATATTCTGCGTGGAAGTGCGGCGGCGAATGCTCATTGAAAAACATCCTGATCAGGATCCCGAAAAAAGCGCTTATTGTCGGCATACTCACTCCTTGGATATTACTAACCGGAGTATACTTATGCACCAGCCAAAAAGCAAGAAAGGCGGCCTTGCGGGCCGCCTTTCTATCTACTTCAAATTCTTCTTTATCCGCTCCACCGCCTCGATCACATTCTCGCGATGACCGAAGGCCGAGAGCCTGAAGAACCCTTCGCCGCTGGGGCCGAAGCCGGAGCCAGGCGTCCCGACGACGTTGCATTCAGTCAACAGCTTGTCGAAGAAGTCCCAGCTTGTCATGCCGCCGGGGGTCTTGAGCCAGATGTACGGGGCGTCCACCCCGCCGTAGCAGGTGACGCCTGCTGCGGTGAGCCCTTCGCGGATGATCCGGGCATTCTCCATGTAGTAGTCGATGATCTCCTTCGTCTGCTTCCAGCCTTCATCGCTGTAGACGGCGGCAGCGGCCTTCTGGACCGGGTAGGAGGCGCCGTTGAACTTGGTGGTGGTGCGGCGCAGCCAGAGCTTGTTGAAGGAGTACTTCTCGCCCGTGGAAGTCGTCCCCATCACCTCTTCCGGCACGACCACCAGGCCGCAGCGGACGCCGGTGAAGCCGGCGGTCTTGGAGAAGGAGCGGAACTCGATGGCGCACTTCTTGGCCCCTTCGATCTCGTAGATGGAATGGGGGATCTCCGGGTTGGTAATGAACGCCTCGTAGGCGGCATCGAAGAAGATCACCGCGTCATTGGCGTTGGCGTAGTCGACCCACTTCTTCAGCTCGGCCTTGGAGGCCACAGTGCCGGTCGGGTTGTTGGGGAAGCAGAGGTAGATGATGTCCACCTTTTCCGTGGGAAGCGAAGGGATGAAGTTGTTCCCCTCGTTGCAAGGCATGTAGACGATCCCTTTGTAGTAGCCCTTGTCGTCCGCCTCGCCGGTCCGGCCGATCATGACGTTGGTGTCGTTGTAGACCGGGTAGACCGGGTCGCCGATGGCCACCACGTTATCCAGGGCGAAGATGTCCAGGATGTTGGCACAGTCGCACTTGGAGCCGTCGGAGATGAACATCTCCTCGGTCTTTAAGCTGACGCAGAGCGGCTTGTAGGACTTCTCGATGATGGCGTCGATCAACCAGTCATACCCCTGCTCCGGAGCGTAGCCAGCGAACTGGTCGATGCCGGCCAGGTCGTCCACGGCATCATGGAAGGCCTTGATCACGGCCGGGGCCAGGGG
>JACRPV010000283.1 GCA_016223015.1 Geobacter sp.
GCCATTGCAACTCCCGACATGATGGGCGTTGTCGGCAAGATCGGCAAGCTGCTCGGTCCCCGTGGCCTCATGCCCAACCCGAAGGTGGGAACGGTTACCTTCGATGTGGGGAGAGCGGTCAAGGAATCCAAGTCGGGCAAGGTTGAATTCCGCGTCGAAAAGGCCGGGATCATCCACGCGCCGGTGGGCAAGGCCTCCTTCGAGGGGACCAAGCTGGAAGAGAACATCCTGGCCCTGGTGGATGCGCTGATGAAGGCCAAACCTTCGGCAGCCAAGGGCACCTACGTGAAAAAGATCTGCCTCTCGACCACCATGGGTCCCGGCGTGCGTCTCGACGCAGCCGACGTGGCAGCCAGTTTATAATTACCCCCCACAAGAAATCGCCAAAGTCATAGACAGCAGGCGTCGCCTCCTCCGGGAGACGGCTTAAACACTGACAGCCTGCCGAGACTTGGGGTGCGCACCACGCGCAACGCAGTAGCTTCTTGACTTTGGCAAGGGTCCGGAAGACCCTTAACCCCAAAGAAAGGAGGAAGGCGCTTGAAAAAAGAGAATAAACAGCAAGTGGTCGCTGAGATGCACGATAAGCTCCAGCGGGCCAAAGCGGTGTTTCTCGCGGACTTTCGCGGCCTGAATGTCGGGAAGGTTTCCGAACTCAGGAATGAACTCCGCAAGGCTGAGGTAGAATACAAGGTCGTCAAGAATACCCTGCTGGAGCTCGCTATCCGCGAGACCGACAAGCAGGCTCTGAGCGAACACTTTGCAGGCCCGACCGCGGTAGCACTGAGCTACACCGACCCCGTCGCCGCAGCAAAGGTCCTGTCGCGCTTCGACAAGGATCAACTGGTCCCCTTCAAGCTCAAGGGCGGCGTCCTGTCCGGCAAGGCGATTACCCCTGCCGATATTCAGGCCTTGGCAGACCTGCCGAGCAGAGAAGTCCTGCTCGCCAAGATGCTCGGTTCCATGAACGCACCGGTCACGAACTTCGTCTGCGTCCTGGCCGCAGTTCCCGGCAGCTTTGTCCGCGCACTCGATGCAATCCGGGCAAAAAAAGAAGGCAATTAACTCACTTACGAACAATTACTCTATGGAGGAATAAGCAATGGCTATTACCAAAGAAGAAGTCATCCAGTTTATCGAAAGCATGTCGGTTCTCGAACTGGCCGAGATGGTCAAGGAACTCGAAGAGAAGTTCGGCGTTTCCGCTGCCGCTCCGGTTGCCGTGGCTGCAGCAGCAGCTCCCGCCGCTGCCGAGGCCGCTGAAGAGCAGACCGAATTCGACGTTATCCTCAAGGCTGCCGGTGCCAACAAGATCAACGTCATCAAGGTCGTCCGCGCCCTTACCAGCCTGGGTCTCAAGGAAGCCAAAGACCTCGTTGACGGCGCTCCGCAGCCGGTCAAGTCCGCTGTGTCCAAGGACGAGGCCGAGGAAGCCAGGAAGCAGCTGGCCGAGGCCGGTGCAGAAGTGGAAGTTAAATAGTAACCTGCGCATAAAGCTGAGCACGAGCCAAGGTCGCTGCAAGCGGCCTTGGCTGTTCTATTTTGTTGGCGGGCTAGTGCTTCGTGACGCCAACTACTTGAAATGCTTAGAGTTCAGGTAGTCACTCAACAGCGCCAACGCCTATAAAGCCTAGCAACAAAGGAGACATTCTTAATGGCTTATTCAATTGCGAATAACCCCCTGCTCCGTAAAAACTTCGCGAAGATCAAAAAGATTATCGATATCCCCAACCTGATTGATATACAGAAGAACTCCTACAAAAGATTCCTTCAGCTTGACGTTCCGTA
>JACRPV010000088.1:0-665 GCA_016223015.1 Geobacter sp.
AATGGCGGTGTTTAAGTGGAAACGCTCCCTCACGTCATCGGTCACCTTGCGAATGGTCTTGTGCGTCACCCGGCGAAGTTCCCTGGCCTCGTCCCTGAGGTTGGCGACATCAAGTGCTCCGGCCCGGGATACCAGGGGGCACAACTCGTAGACCAGCTTCCAGACCCGGTTAAGGAAGCGGAAGCTCCCCTCGACCCCATGATCGCTCCAGTCGAGATCCTTCTCCGGCGGCGCAGCGAACAGGGAAAAGAGCCTGGCCGTATCGGCGCCGTACCGGGTGATGAGCGCGTCCGGGTCGACCACGTTCCCCTTGGACTTGCTCATCTTGGAACCGTCCTTGATGACCATCCCCTGGGTGAGGAGATTGATAAACGGTTCGTCGATATCCACATAGCCCAGGTCGCGCAGGACCTTGGTGAAAAAGCGGGCATAGAGGAGATGAAGGACCGCATGCTCGATGCCGCCGATATACTGGTCCACCGACATCCAGTACTCGGTCTCTCCCTTGTCCAGTGGGCCTTCGGTGAAGCTCGGGCAGCAGTAGCGGAGGAAATACCAGGATGACTCCACGAAGGTATCCATGGTGTCGGTCTCCCGGCGCGCCGGCTTGCCGCAGAGCGGGCAGTCTACCTTGACGAACGACTCGACCCTGGCCAGCGGGTTCC
>JACRPV010000088.1:693-5937 GCA_016223015.1 Geobacter sp.
CAGCGGGTTCCCCCCCTCGCCGGTGAAGGCCACGTCTTTGGGGAGTACCACCGGCAGGTCCTTCTCCGGGACCGGCACCACGCCGCAGCTGTCGCAGTAGATGACCGGGATCGGGTTGCCCCAGTAGCGCTGGCGGGAGATCAGCCAGTCACGCAGACGGAAATTGACCGTTTTCGTGCCGATCCCCTTTTCCTGCAGGTAGTCGGCGATCTTTTCCTTGGCGTCGGTGCTCTCCATGCCGTCGAACTGGGCGGAATTGGCCATGATCCCGTCGGCGGTGTAGGCAGCGGTCATGGTTGCGGGGTCGAGGGTCTCGCCGGCAGGCTGGATGACCACCTGCAGCGGCAGATCGTACTTGCGGGCAAACTCGAAGTCGCGCTGGTCGTGGGTCGGAACCGCCATGACCGCGCCGGTGCCGTAGTCCAGGAGGACGAAGTTGGCCAGATAGACCGGCATCTGCTGCCCGGTAACCGGGTTTATGCAGTAGGAGCCGGTAAAGACCCCTTCCTTTTCCAGGTCTTCGGCGGTCCGCCGCGCCTTGTCGGTCTTCTTCACCTTGTCGACAAAGGCCTCCACCCGGTCGCGATTGTCGGCCGTGGTCAGTTCCAGCGCCAGCGGGTGCTCCGGGGCGAGCGACATGAAGGTGGCGCCATAGAGGGTATCCTGGCGGGTGGTGAATACCCGGATCGCACCGTCGCGGCCTTCCAGCGGGAAGTCGATCTCGCAGCCGAAACTCTTGCCGATCCAGTTGCGCTGCATGGTCAGAACCCGCTCCGGCCAGCCGGGGAGCTTCTGGGTATGGTCGAGCAGTTCGTCGGCATAGTCGGTGATCCGGAAGAACCACTGGTCCAGCTCCTTCTGGGTCACCTCGCTGTCGCACCGCCAGCAGCAGTCATCCTCCACCTGCTCGTTGGCAAGAACGGTCTCGCATTTGGGACACCAGTTGACCGCCGCGTTGCGCTTGTAGGCCAGCCCCTTTTCATACATCTGCAGAAAGAACTTCTGCTCCCACCGATAGTAATCCAGGTCGCAGGTGGCCAGCTCCCGGTCCCAGTCGTAGGAGAGCCCCATCTTCTTCAGCTGCTTCCGCATGTAGTCGATGTTCTGGTAGGTCCAGTCGGCAGGATGGCTCTTGTTCTGGATCGCCGCGTTCTCGGCAGGCATGCCGAAGGCATCCCACCCCATGGGGTGGAGGACGTTGAAGCCGTTCATCCGCTTGAAGCGGGCCACCACATCGCCGATGGAGTAGTTGCGGACGTGCCCCATGTGGATCCGCCCCGACGGATAGGGAAACATCTCCAGCAGGTAGTATTTCCTGCGGGTATCGTCATGAACAACCTTGAAGCTCTTGCCGTTCTCCCAATGTGCCTGCCACTTCTCTTCCACCCGTTGCGGGATATATTTCTCCTCCACGTGCTCCTCCACTTTCAATGGGCCGCATTCGGGCATTGCCTGCCGAACGCGCCTCCCTGTTATAGTTGCACCTTATGTCAAGACATCGCCAACGAGAAGATCATTCGGGTGACCACCTGGTATCACCCGAGGTATCGGAAACAAAGTGACATTTGGTACAGTTGGGTTTTCCGGTAATGTTGTAGCCATGGCACGCGCCGCACGACTTGCCGTTGCCCATCTCCCTCATGGAATATGACCGCCGGTTGACCCCGGTTCCATAAATCTTGTAGTGACAGTCAACGCACTTGTACCCCTTTTCCTTGTGCACCTTGTGGCTGAACATGACGCTGGTGGTCTTCTTGTCGGGGAAGTCGTAGCGGATCGCCTTGGTAAACGGATGGCACTTGTCGCAGTCTCCCTTGACCGAGAAGGCCGCTTTGCCGTCATGGCAGGCTCCGCAGGATTTCCCCCCCTCCATGTTCGGCATGGTATAGGGCTGGCGGCCCGGGCCGGGGACAAAGATCCGGTCATGGCAGTAATCGCACCGGTATAGGCTGATATGGGCGGAATGCTTGAACAGACCGCCCGACGCCGGATAGGGGATATCCTTCACCGGATGGCAGCGGGTACAGTTGGCCTTGGCCGTGAAAGCATCCTTGTCGTTGTGACAGACCCCGCAGGACTGCCCCCGCTCCATCTGGGCCATGCTATAGCGCCGTGCGGCAACGCCGGTGGTAAAGACCTTGTTGTGGCAGTTCTCGCACTTGTACAACGGAGTATGGACCTTGTGGCTGAAGGGGGTCGGGCCGGCGCCCCGTGTCTGGATGACCACTTCGGGGGCAGACCGGTGGCAGCGGTCGCAGCTCCCGGTCACACTGAAGGCATCCTTGCCGCTCAGATGGCAACCGCCGCAGGAGAGCCCCTTCTCCATGTCCACCATGGTCCGGCTCACATTGCCCGAACCGTCCTTAAAGAGCTTGTTGTGGCAGGCAGTGCATGAGTAGAGCGCGTAATGATAGGAGTGACTGAAGCCGGCATCAAGGACGAAATCGATATCCCGCACCGGATGGCAGCGGCCGCAGCTCCCGGTGACATTGAAGGCGGCCTTGCCGTCATGGCAGGCACCGCACGACTTCCCCTCCTCCATCTGCTTCATGGTGAAGCGCTTGGCCATGGTACCGGTTCCGAACACCTTGAAATGGCAGTCGTCGCAGCGGTACTTCTTCCCCATGTGAAAGGTATGGCTGAAGATGACCGTGCCGCCGCCGGGGACCTTCCACTCAAGCTCCTTGGTCCCCTTGTGGCAGCGTTCGCAACTGCCATAGGCGGAAAATGCCACATCTCCCTCATGGCAGGAACCGCAGGAGCGGCCGGTCTTCTTTTCCATGTCGGCCATGGTATACGGCGTACGGCGGGGACCCGCGGTAAAGAGACCGCTGTGGCAGTCGTTGCAGCGATAGATGGTCAGGTGAAAGGCATGGGGGAAAAAGGCATCGGCTGCCTTGTACCGGACATCACCCACCTGCTTGTGACAACGGTTGCAGTCCCCCTTGACGGAGAAGGCGATCTGGGCATTGTGGCAGCCGCCGCACGAATTGCCCGTCTCCATCTCGCGCATGGTGTAGCGCTTGGCATTGGGACCGGCCACGAACAGCTTGCTGTGACAGTCATAGCAGCCATACTGTTTTTTCAGATGATAGTCGTGGCTGAACGGATCGGCAGCGGCAAACGGGATATCCTTGACCGCGTGACAGCGGGTGCATTCCCCCTTGACGGAAAAACCGGTCTTGCCGTCGTGGCAGGCACCGCAGGACTTCCCCTCCTCCATCTGCTTCATGGTCACATGGGGATTCATCCCTGATTTGGCGTAGAACAGTTTGTTGTGACAGTCCGCGCAGGTATAGAGGCCGAGGTGGAACTTGTGGTCAAAGAGCAGGGTCCCGAAATCGGGGATGACAATGGGAACCTTGTCGACCACATGGCAGCGGACACACTCGGCCAGTGCGAACGCCTTCACCTTGTTGTGGCATTTCCCGCACGACTTCCCCTGCTCCATGTCGGCCATGGTGGCGGTGGGATTCTTGGTGCCGATCTTGTACAGGGAGTTATGGCAGACCGTACAGTCATTGGCGAGCTTGCCGACATGAACGTCGTGGTCGAAAATGACCGGGCCGGCATTCTCGGTAGGGAAGGTCACCTGCTTGTAGTCCTTGGCGAACAGCAGCAGCGGAGCGGCCAGCATGAACAGGGCCGGCAAGAAGAAGCGTTTCAAGGCTGACTCCTCGCAAAGGGGCGGTGAAAGAAGAAGGGGTGCGAGCGGGGCTCACGGAATATTGAGCAAGCCCCGTGTCACATCCAGAATCCGATTCGGCTGAATCGGTTTGGTGATATAGTCGTTGGCGCCGAGTGCCAGAGCCCGTTCCCGGTCTTCCTGCGCACCCTCGGTAGTAATGATGACAATGGGGATGTGGCTGTGATTTGCATCGCCGCGCACAATACTGACCAGCTTGAGTCCATCCATGACCGGCATGTTGATGTCGGTAAAGATCAGATCGAACTGCTCGGCCGACAGCTTTTTCAGACCGTCCACCCCGTCGTTCGCCTCTACGATCTTTATCCCGCGCAACCGCTTCAGGGCAAATGATATGAGCTGGCGCATGGTGGGCGAATCCTCAACAATCAGCACCTTGTATTCCTGCATGTCTGCCCCCTCAGGAAAACGTTTTATACCTCTATTTGGTTAGCAAATCAAGAAATCCCTGTATGGTGTTCAGCTTGCGCTCGGAATCCGAGTAGAGCCGGGAGCTGAAAACCGCTGTTGCCGCATGGCCGGCAAGCAGGGTGAAGAGCTCGTAGTCGACATCGGCGAAAGACTTTTTCTGCAGGAGCAGCTTGTAGATGACCAGGACACCGATCGTCTGTTCCTTGATCTTCAGCGGGATGCAGACCATGGGGTTGTCGAGGTCGATCTGGTAGTCGTTGAGATCGGGGACAAAAAAGTTTTCCCCGGTCCGGGCAACTTCACCGATGATCCCCCCTCCCAGCGTCACCTTCGGGACATCCGACCGCTCGACCCCCTCGGTGGCAACAGCCTCAAGGATTCCGGTCTTTTCATCCAGCAGCATGATGGCAAAGGTTTCGGCACCGATCAGGTTGATGATGATCTCGGTGATGATCTGCAGGACTTCCCTGAAATCGAGGGTCGAGTGCAGTTGGTAGCTGGCAATGTACAGATTGGCCAGGTTGTTGTTTTCCGATTCTATCTCCACATAGCGGTTGGCAAAGTCCTTGTTTTCCTCCTCCACCTGCCTGATCCGTTCGAGGATCACCTCCTTTTCCTTCTCAAGCGCGGCAATCCGCTGCAAAAGCCGCTGGTTCTCGCTCGATTGCTGCGGAGTGGCCGCTTGAGGCCCCTGGGCGTTCTCCAGTTCCAGCACGCGAAAGCGAAGCCGCTCATTTTCCCGCATGAGATCCTGGGTGAATTCAGCCCCCTTCTTGAAAACCTGCATAAACTCTTCGGCCCTGGTGAGAAAACCTTTGTCATCGTCCAATGGCATGATGTGCTCCTGTCAGCAGGTAATATGTTCAGGCAGTTCCCATCAGCATTCCGCACTGCATGGCAATCTCCCGCCCCATCCGTTCGATGGGGGCGACTCGTGCAACCACCCCGGTGGCAATCGCCTCCCGCGGCATACCGAACACCACGGCGGATTCCTCCGCCTCCGCCAGCACCTCTCCCCCGGCATCCTTTACCATCACGACACCGCGACTGCCATCGTTTCCCATGCCGGTGAGGACGACGGCCAGGAGCCTGACTCCATACAGCGGGGCCAATGATGAAAACATGAC
>JACRPV010000277.1 GCA_016223015.1 Geobacter sp.
AACCTGCCAGTCGTGTTGCAGAACGTCTTGCCTGCGGATTTACCGCCTTCAAGGTGGAAGCCCCGGGTGATGCGGTTTCAGCAGCACAACCACTGGAACGTCAGGTATGCGGACTTGCGGATCAACTGATCCATGAGATCGGCGCCCTGGCAAAATCTACCTGGGAAGAATCGTACCGGGGGCGAACTTCCGTAACCCGGAAGGCACTTCGTCCCCTGAAGGCGATTCTCGACAAACTCTCCAGCCTCAGCTTCGTCGGCCCTGACAAGATCAGTGCCCTCGTTGCCAATGTGAACGCGGCGCTCGCCACCGTACCCAGATCAGGACCTGTTACCGGGGCAACCCTGATGGGTCTGGTCGGAGTACTGTGCGAGCTTTCCGACATTGCCGGTTTCATCACGACCGAGGAACGGGAAGAGATGCTGCAACCTCTCCCCGAACCTGAAGTCGAGCCGGCCCCACCAACCATCACTCCGCCAAAGACCGTCACGAGAAGACCGCAGCCGGCAAAGCAGGTCGAAGCCCCGGCTGTATGGTTCTGGTAGGGGGACATCATGAAAGCACGTCCTCTTGCCCTGATCGCCAAGGTTCTTGGCCGAAAATACGACATCACTGTGACCATTGCCGGACAGATCGCCTGCACAACCGGGAAGGAAATAACCATCCCGGTCGTGTCGGGAGATCATGCTGAAGCGCTTGCCCATGGCTATATCGATCATGAAGCAGCGCACGTCCGGTACACCGACTTTTCCGTACAACTGACGGATAATTTCGCGGGGGACCTGCTCAACATCCTGGAAGATGTCAGGATCGAGCAGGCAATCGGCTGGGAGTATCCCGGCTGCATTGCCAACCTCCGTGAACTGACGCGCATCCTGGTTGAACAGCATGGCGCGTTCAGACCGGACCCGTCCCATTCATCCCAGAGCATCCTTGCCTGGATCATGGCCCTGACCCGTATCGCGGTACTCGGTCATGATTCGATGCGGCAAACCAGGGACAGCGCCGAACCATTGGTCCGGCAAATCCTTGGGGAGCACTTCAACCAGGCGGTACAGCTTCTGGATCGGACCGGGACTCTTCGGTCAACCAGTGAGACAGCGACGCTTCGCGATGAACTGATGAAGCTCATCCGTATCGCTGCACAGCCAAAGCAAACAAATGGCCAATCCCGGACCTCTCAAAGTGCTTCCGGCAGTAACGGAAACACCGGTCAGGGGAACCAGGGTGGTCAATCGCCACAGGAGAACGCCACCAACACCAGTGGCGGTCAACAGACGAAAGACGATGGAAAACAGCAAGCGCCATCACAACCTTCTGGCAATTCTGACAACAGAACATCTTCCGGCCAACAAACACCGGGACAGTCGGGTGCATCACTTGAAACAGCCCGTCAGGCCATCTCGGAAGCATTGTCCGGTAAGAGCATCGGTTCCTATGGAAACGTGGGGGAGAAACTTGCCGAACTGCTCTGTCAGAACGCAACCGAAAGCTCATTTAACGGGTCAGGAGCAGCAGCACCACGGCTGCCGACAGCCCAACCACTATTCAACGCCAGCGGCTACGATGACATCTCAATTCTTCGTGTCCATACGGCATCTCTGCGAGCTCGCCTTCAGGGGCTCGTCCAGGCATCGAAACAGAAACGCTCCACTCCGGCCAGTGTCGGACACCGACTGGATTCCCGTGTTCTGACCCGACTTCGTGTCGGCGATACCCGGGTCTTCAACAGGAAAGAGGAAAAACGGGCAGTCAACACGGCTGTCTGCATGCTTCTGGACAGTTCCGGGAGTATGGGCAACTCGACCCTGCTCAACAAGATGGGTATAGCTTCCCGCGCCTGCTTTGTGGCTTCGGAGGCACTTTACTCCATTCCCGGTGTCCGTACGGCGATTGCGACCTTTAAAGGTTTCGACAATCGAGTTTTTCCCATGGTTGATTTCGGGGAAAAGCCGGATCACAGCAGATTCAACATCACCGGTTCCGGCGGCACCAGGCTTGGTCATGCACTTTGGTGGGCATGGGGTGAGCTCTGTCTGCGCCGGGAAACACGCAAAATCTGCATCGCCTTCTCCGACGGAGATACCGGCGATGGCTCCGTCACCCAAGCCGCCATCAAGCGGATGCGGGAATCGGGGATTGAGGTGATCGGGATCGGTATCCAGGACACCAGCATCAAACGATACCTGCCCGACAATCATCGAATCATCAAGAACCTCGACCAATTTACACCGGCCCTCCTGGAGTTGTTACGGGAGAAGCTGGTCGCCTGATCACAACCCACACCCCGACGGGGAATGCCATTCCCCACAGGGAGATGTGCGTTCTCCGTCGTTACTACACGAGGAGAACCCATGAAAATAACCATTTCAAACGACAAGGCGTCGGCAACCGTCATCTGTCGGGATCTGATCCTGGACGATTCTGTGCCCGGCGCCCGTAATCTCTTCTATCTCACCGCCTACGGCCCCACTCAGGAAATCCGGGCATTCGCCCAGATTCTTGCCATGAAGGGGACACTTGAATGCCACGGTAAAGAAGACAGATCAATCAACATCTGGAGCAACCATCCCCTGCGAGTAATTCCGAAGATGGGCGAAGGGTATTCGGGGGTGTATATCACGCCGTCGTCTGACTCGTCGTTTCTGATCGGCAGCTCGAAGGCTGATTGCTACCAGGTCTTTACCAGGATTCTCGATCAGCGGGAGTTTGTCCATCGCGATTGGTACGAGGCGCTGTTCAACGAAGTATCCGTGGAAATAGAGCCCCTTGTGGGAAACAAGCGGTGCTGGAAATTCCGGGCCCACGAACTCAAGTCGGAGATAGTCAACCGGCTCAAGTACGGCGGGCTCAAGATGCCTCCCGCGACAGCGCATTTCACCATCGAGAAGGAGGAATAGCATGGAACTTACTACTACCATCAACAGCTCTTTTTCCCGCACCCGGGGGAATGAACTGAACAAGGGGTACTACCCGACTTTCCCATCTGACGTTCAGACGGTTCTCCGTATTCTGGAGCCATCATTCGGTTGGAAAAGCCGGCGCAACAATGCCCTGAAAACCATATCTGTCCTTGACCCCTGTGCGGGTTCAGGCGAATTCCTGACCACAGTGACCCGCTGGCTCAAAAGGCGCTTTGCCGCCTCCAACGGTTCACCTCACGAAATTCTCTCCTATGCCGTTGAACTGGACACCGGCAGGTTCGCCAGGATTCACGGAACAACCCAGAA
>JACRPV010000278.1 GCA_016223015.1 Geobacter sp.
TCATGCTGTTCACCGATTCCCCATCCATCCGGGATGTCATCCTCTTCCCCCAGTTGAGGAAAGAAACCCGCTGATGCCCTACGAACTCCTTATTGGCCTTCGCTACCTGAAGGCAAAGCGGAAGTCCACATTCATCTCCATCATTACGGTGATCTCCGTCAGCGGTGTGGCGCTCGGGGTACTGGCCCTGATCGTCGTCCTGGCGGTGATGACCGGTTTCGAGGAAGACCTCAAGAACAAGATCATGGGGACCAATGCCCATGTGGTGGTCCTGGGGGGGAGCGACGGCATTGCCGACTATCCTGCCCTGATGGCACGGCTGAAAAAGTTCGACGGGGTGCTGGCGACAACGCCGTTCATCTACAACCAGGTCATGCTGACCACGGGGAAGAACGTCTCCGGCGTGGTGCTGCGGGGGATCGACCCGGCAACCGACCGGCAGGTCACCAACCTGTCCAAGGCGATGGTCGACGGGAATCTCGAAGATCTTGAGCGGATCAGCGCCAAACCCCTGGCCGGCAGCGAGCCCCCGTCACCCGGCATCGTCATCGGCCGCGAGCTGGCGAGAAACCTGAACCTGTTCGTGGGGGACTCGGTCAATGTCGTCTCTCCCATGGGTAACATCACTCCCCTGGGGATGATCCCCAAGATGAAGAAGTTCCGGGTGGTGGGGCTGTTCAATACCGGCATGTTCGAGTACGACACAACCCTGGCCTATGTGGACCTCCGCGAAGCCCAGAGTTTCCTCGGCATGGGGGAGAGCGTCACCGGTGTCCAGCTCAAGGTCAGCGACGTCTATCAGACCGGCACGCTGGTGCGGCGGATCAACCGCGAACTTGGCGCTCCCTTCTACGCCAGGGACTGGATGCAGATGAACAAGAATATCCTCTTTGCCCTCAAGACGGAGAAGATGGTCATGTTCATCATCCTGACCCTGATCGTGCTGGTTGCCGCCTTTGGCATCGCCTCCACCCTCTTCATGGTGGTGATGGAGAAGAACAAGGACATCGCCATACTCAAATCCATGGGAGCAACCGGCCGGAGCATCATGAAGATCTTCGTCCTGGAAGGTCTCATCATCGGTGTCACCGGCACGGCCATCGGCATAGCCGGAGGGCTGCTGGTCGCCCTCAACCTGGAGCCGATCGTCAACGTGGTTCAGCGCGTCACCGGATTCGAGCTGTTCAGCAAGGATGTCTATTACCTGGACCACTTTCCGTCCCAGGTGGTGCCGGGGGATGTTGTCATGATCGCGGTAACCGCCGTGCTCATCTCGTTCGTCGCCACGCTCTACCCTTCGTGGCAGGCGTCACGGATGGCCCCTGCCGAGGCGCTGAGATATGAATAGCCTCCTGGAGGTGAGCGGTCTCAATAAATCGTTCGGCTCGGGCGAGGGCAAGGTCGAGGTGCTGAAAGGAATCGACCTGCAGATCGCCGCCGGGGAGACCATTGCCCTGGTCGGGGCGTCCGGTGCGGGCAAGAGCACCCTGCTGCACATCCTCGGCACCCTTGACCGGCCGACGACAGGCCAGGTGCTGTTCCGGGGGGAGGATGTCTTCAGGCTGAACGACCAGGCACTGGCGACATTTCGCAACCAGGCCATCGGTTTCGTGTTCCAGTTTCATCACCTGTTGCCGGAATTCACCGCCCTTGAGAACGTCATGATGCCGCTCCTCATTGCCGGCACTGACCGCGGGACGGCGCGTGAGAAGGCATCCGGTCTGCTCGGTGATGTGGGGCTTGCCCACCGCCTTACCCACAAGCCGGGGGAGCTGTCGGGAGGAGAGC
This sequence comes from Geobacter sp., assembly GCA_016223015.1. GTDB lineage: Bacteria > Desulfobacterota > Desulfuromonadia > Geobacterales > DSM-12255 > Geoanaerobacter. Next base: position 1,789 of record JACRPV010000278.1, read on the forward strand.
AGCAGCGTGTCGCCATTGCCCGAGCGCTGGTCGGCTCGCCGCAGGTGCTGCTGGCCGACGAGCCGACCGGGAACCTGGATATGAAGACCAGCGACGAAATTCACTCCCTGCTGTGCGACATTCATGCCGCCCGCGGGGTTACCCTGATCATCGTTACCCATAACGAGCGGCTTGCCGCCCGCCTGGGACGGACCATCAGAATGGTTGACGGCAGGATATCAGCGGAATGAGGGTCGCAACCATTAACGCGCAACGGAAACGGCATCTGGAGGTGGATTTGCTCAGCAGGCTTTGCATACTGGTGTGCTGGATGGTGCTGTTCCTGCCCACGTTGGGCTGGTCGGTCACAGGGGCAGGAGAGCGGATCTCCGAAGTGGAGATCCGCGGGAACCGCAGGATCGAGACAGCTGCCATCAAGAGCGTCATTACGCTCAAGGCGGGGGATCTCCTCTTTGCCGACAAGGTCGATGCCGATGTCCGGGCGATCTTCAAACTGGGGCATTTCCAGGATGTGCAGGGAGAAACCGAGCCCGGTGCCAAGGGGCTCAAGCTGATCTACAAGGTCGTTGAGAAACCGGTTATCCGCGACATCAAGATCGAAGGGAACAAGGAGCTCTCCACCCAGAAGATCCGCGATGCCCTGGAGATCCGCAACAATGCCGTCTATTCGGCAAAGGATCTGGCCAAGACCATCCGCAAGATCAAGAAACTTTACGCCGACGAGGGGTATTTCCTGGCAGAGGTGGAAGGGAAGACCGAGCAGAGTTCGCCGACCGAACTCCGCGTCGTGCTGAAGATCACCGAAGGCAGGAAGGTCCTGATCCAGGAGATCCGCTTCGAGGGGAACACGGCATTCACGCGACGCAAGCTCAAGGGGCTCATGGAGACCACCGAGGACTGGTGGATGGCCTGGCTGACCGGCGCCGGCGTCTACAAGGAAGAGGTGCTGAAAAACGATCTCACCCTTATCGCGGATCACTACTTCAACAATGGCTACGTGAATGTCAAGGTTGCCGAGCCGA
>JACRPV010000279.1 GCA_016223015.1 Geobacter sp.
ATTTCCAATGTGATGCTTCATTGCGATACCTGTAAGAGGGCGGTACGGACGAAGATCAATGTCCTTGATGATGGCAAGAAGGTGCGCGTTTGCGTTAAATGCGGCGAGTCCTTTGATAAATAAGACGGAGGCGTAAGATGGCCAGGCTGAAAGAGCTTTATCATAAAGAAATCATATCCCGCCTGATGACGGAGATGCAGTACAAGAACGTCATGGAAGTTCCGAAGCTGGAAAAGATCGTTCTAAACATGGGGTTGGGAGAAGCTATCCAGAACGTGAAGATTCTGGATTCGGCAGCAGTTGAGATGGCTCAGATTGCAGGTCAGAAACCTGTCATCACCAAGGCGAAGAAATCCATAGCTACCTTCAAGCTCCGTCAGGGCATGCCTATCGGTTGCATGGTAACGCTCCGTAAGGACAAGATGTACGAGTTCCTGGACCGCCTCATGAACATATCGCTTCCTCGTGTACGGGATTTCAAGGGGGTATCGCCCAAAGGTTTCGACGGGAAAGGGAATTATTCGCTTGGCGTTAAGGAGCAGTTGATTTTCCCCGAGATCGATTATGATAAGATCGATAAGATCAAGGGGTTGAATATCACTATCGTAACGACTGCGAAGACTGACGAAGAAGGCCGGGCATTACTGAAACTCATGGGAATGCCGTTCAGGAACTAACAAAGTTTGGAGGAAGCAAGTGGCTAAGACATCAATGATCATCAAGGCTCAGCGCGGGAGTAAATTCAAGGTCCGCGAGTACAACCGCTGCCCCCTCTGTGGTCGGCCGCGCGCATACTACCGGAAGTTTGACATGTGCAGAATCTGTCTGCGCAAGCTTGCTTCCAGCGGCCAGATCCCTGGCGTTATTAAATCGAGCTGGTAACACGAACCAGAGCAATACGTAACAGAGGAGTGCATATCGATGTCCATGACTGACCCCATTGCAGATCTGCTTACAAGAATCAGGAACGGCAACCTTGCCAAACTTCAGAAGGTGGATATCCCGTCCTCCAACATGAAAGTAAGCTTGGCCAATGTCCTGCGTTCAGAGGGCTTTATCAAGAACTATAAGGTCATAGCCGACCAGAAACAGGGTGTGCTACGGATCTATCTCAAGTATATCGACGAGAAAGACCCGGTCATCTCGGAAATCAAGCGGGTCAGCAGACCTGGTAGCCGGCGTTACATAAAGCATGACGAGATCCCGAGCGTAAAAAGCGGAATGGGGATAGCAATTCTGTCCACATCCAAAGGGATCCTTACCGATAAAGCTGCACGTGAGGCATGTGTGGGTGGGGAACTCATCTGCACAGTCTGGTAATATTTCTAAGGAGTGCTGTGTATGTCGAGGATTGGTAAGTTACCAGTTGAAATCCCCAAAGGGGTTAAGGTCCAGTATACTGATTCCGTAATCACCGTTGATGGCCCAAAAGGGACCTTGTCACGATCGGTTATGGCGGGTGTGATCGTTGAGATATCTGATGCTTCCATTGTAGTGACCAGGAAAGATGAGAGTAATGGTTCGAGGTCTGCACATGGACTGACGCGTACCTTGATCAACAATATGGTTGTTGGCGTGACGAAAGGGTTCGAACGGGCTCTTGAAATCAACGGGGTCGGGTACAGGGCCGAGGCAAAGGGCGACATCCTCAACCTCAGTCTGGGATACTCTCATCCGATCAACTTTCAGCTTCCCACCGGGATTGTTGTTGAAGTTGAAAAGATGACAAAATTGCTCGTAAAGGGTATCGACAAGGAACTTGTTGGCGAGACTGCTGCCAAGATCAGGAGTTTCCGCGGTCCTGAGCCCTACAAAGGGAAGGGTATCAAGTACGCTGACGAGACCATCCTGCGCAAAGCCGGCAAGACCGGTAAAAAATAGACTATGAGGAGTGTGCCGTGAGTTCTCTTGCGGAAAAGAAAGAAGCCCGCCTGAAACGTAAGGTTAGGGTTCGGAAGAAGATCAGGGGTGATGAAGAACGTCCCCGCCTGAATGTGTTTAGAAGCGCTCGCCACATTTATGCCCAGGTCATTGATGACAATACGGGTATGACACTGGTTTCGGCGTCGACTCTCCTGGCGGATGTCGCAACAGGACTTTCATCTACCGGGAATATAGAGGCCGCTAAAATGGTCGGCGCTGAGATTGCCAAACGCGCGTTGGAAAAAAACATCAAGGCAGTTGTTTTTGACCGTGGTGGTTTTTTGTACCATGGAAGGGTCAAGGCACTTGCTGATGCAGCCCGAGAGCAAGGACTGTCCTTTTAGGACTGTAAAAGGAGGCCTCAATTGTTGAAGATTAATCCAAGCGAACTAACTCTGACTGATCGTGTCGTCCACATCAACCGTGTAGCAAAGGTTGTCAAGGGCGGACGTCGCTTCAGTTTTTCAGCGCTCGTTGTGGTAGGGGATGGCAATGGTTATGTCGGATATGGCCTTGGCAAGGCGAACGAGGTTCCCGAAGCTATCCGTAAAGGCGTAGAGCAGGCGAAAAAGAATCTTATCAAGGTTCCTATCGTTGTAGGGCATACAATTCCGTATGAAATTGAAGGACATTTTGGTGCAGGGCGCGTTCTGATGATGCCTGCATCCGCAGGTACGGGCGTAATTGCTGGCGGTGCTGCACGTGCGGTGTTCGAGTCAGCGGGGATTCAAAACATACTGGCAAAATGTCTGGGATCAAACAATGCCCATAACGTGGTAAAGGCAGCGTTTGATGGGCTCAGGAAACTGAGAAGCCCTGAAGAGATCATGCAGCGTCGTGGAGTTGGCGAATAGTACCCTCACTGCGATCTGGTTTCTCGCCTGTATATTCTAGATGTTGTGTAAACATTGTCACTGCCCACTGTCAGAACACACACAAGCTGCTATAAAAAATGTCACTGTATGATGAGTGGCTTAGGCATCTGTCCGATATCGGGCATATAACGTGTAACGTTTCTGGTAAGTAGATGAAGAGTAATCCTGCGAGGTATTTGTAATGAGACTGAATACGATAAAGCCTGCACTCGGTGCTTCGAAAGATCGGAAAAGAATCGGAAGAGGCACGGGCTCCGGGCATGGCAAGACAGCAACAAAGGGCCATAAAGGGCAAAAAGCCAGAAGTGGCGGCAGCATCAAGGCCGGTTTCGAAGGGGGCCAGATGCTCATGCAGAGGCGTCTCCCTAAGCGCGGCTTCAATCCGCTCAACAGGATTGAGTATGCTCAGATCAATGTCGGCAGGCTCAATGTTTTTGAAGCAAATTCCGTTGTTGATGTTGAGACTCTTTTGAACTGCGGTCTGATCGGTGGAGTAAAAAGCGGGGTAAAGGTTCTTGCTACAGGCGAATTGACCAAGCCACTCACGGTCAAGGCTCACAAGTTCAGCGCTGCTGCCAAGGAAAAGATTGTTGCCGCTGGTGGCACTGTTGAGGACATCCAGCCTTGATCAAAGCATTCCAGAATATATTCAGGATCAAAAAAAAAAAAAAAAGGGTCCTTTTCTCACTGGCTATGCTTGCTGTTTAC
>JACRPV010000286.1 GCA_016223015.1 Geobacter sp.
CCCTGGCCCTTGCTGCGGCAACCGCCGGCTGGCGCACGACCTTTCTGGTCGTGGCAGGCATCCAGGCCGCGGCCCTGCTGCTCGCCCGGGCAATGGTCAGCGAACGCCCCTGCAACACCGCACAGGACGGCGATCTGCAGACCGCTCCTCCGGTGCGCCTGTTGGGCGGCCTGCGCCAGGTCCTTGCCACCCCCTCCTACTGGCTCCTGTCATTTCTGGCCTTTTCCTGGTATGCCAACTACATGGCGGTCCAGGGGCTCTGGGGCGGCCCCTACCTGATGGACGCCGTCGGGCTCTCCGCAGAAGGTGCGGGCCGGATGCTTCTGGCCACCTCGCTCGGCTTCCTGGTCGGCTGCCTCGGCGTGGGAACCGTCACGGAGCGGCTGTTCCGCTCCCCCCGGCGCACCCTGCTCTGCGGCCAACTGCTGCTTCTTGCCTGCATGTCGCTCTTCCTCGGCCCGGCCGAACGCCTCCCGGTCCCGCTCCTGGCACCCCTCTTCTTCCTGATGGGGATTGCCGTCTCCAGCGGCGTCTCCATCTATGCCATGATCCGCGAAAGCTTTCCCCCCGCCATCATCGGCTCGGCCCTTACCGCCGTGAACTTTTTCATCCTCATGGGGGCCGCCACCATGCAACAGCTCATGGGAGGGGTGATCGGCCGCTACGGAAAAACAGCCGCCGGCTACCCCGGCGCGGCATACCATGCCGCTTTCCTGCTCCCCGTCTCCCTGCTGGCCCTGTCAATCCTGCTCTTTCTCCGGGTCCGCGACCCGCACCCCGCCGCGAAAGCGAATTCCGCTGGTCTTTGAGCAGACTCTCTGCTATATAGAGGCTACCAACGACCCGATCTCACCGTGATACCCACCCCAGCAAAGTTGCAGAGAGCCGTGGCAGGCAACGGCACGGAGCCGACGGCGCACGCCGATGTCCAGCCAGCCTTCGCCCGGCACCTGCCCGGCCGTTCATGCATAGTGCCCGCATCTTTGTGCCAGGAGGTCAGGAATGAAACCCGTCACCATCGCCCTTGCCGCAGTCATGCTCTTCTGTCTCGGCTGTTCCCAGAACTTTTACAACGTCCCGCGCGACACCTATGAGAAGCAGGTCCGCATCCTGGGTGTCGCCCCGATCATGACCGATGCCGACTCCGACATCCGCCATCCCGAAAAGGCGGTTCTGGTCAGCATGATCAAGGACTACAACCGCAGGAACCAGCAGGAACTGGTTGCCCAGCTCAGGGACACGGGAACCTACTATACCGTGCTCCCCCTGGATGACGACCCCGACCAGCTCTTCTCCTCCCTCTTTTACCGTCGCGAACGGCGGGACGATGCCGGCACCGCCTACAACAAGTATTTCTACAAGGGTCCAGCGCTCAAGGAGCTGTTTGCCAAAAACCGGATCGATGCCCTGCTGCTGGTGGTGGTGAGCGGTCTTACCGCCAAGGATACCGTCCGCTCCTGCAACCTGATGGAATACCTGGAAGGCGACTACAACTCCCTGATCATGACCGGACAGGTCCTGGATGCCGAGGGGAACATCCTCTGGGAATATCCCAACTTCAAGCAGCGGCGGATCTCGCCCCCCTCCTTCTTTGCGCTGCAGTACCCTGATTTCGACGAGGCCCGTGCCAATGCCACGGACAAGGTGGAGGTGAAATTCAAGACCATTCCGGGGATCGGCCGCTCATTCGACAAGAGCGAAAAATCCGGTGTGCGGGACAACGTCAAGGTATCCGAGCTGTACAATGCCGCCTTTGACGACATGGTGTCGCTGCAGCGCCCCGAATTCAACTGGTTCGTGCTGAAGGAGAAGGAAAAGGCCGCCCCGACATTGGAGACCATGGAGTTCAAGCCGGCGGCGACGCAGCCCGCGCCCGTCCAGAGCCAGCCCGTGGCGCCGGTCCAGCCTAAGGCAGCCCCCCAAACCACCATCCCGGACGTGACCCAGGAGCAGCCGCTGAACATCGCCCCGCCGACACAGATCAAGGAACTGCCGGTCAACTGAAGCAGCATCCAGCCTATCCGAATTGGCAACGCCCGCCCGTACCTGATCCGGGCGGGCGTTGCCGTTAGCTGTTCACGCCCCTCTCCACCTGCGGCCGGAAACCGCTGCCTACGCTCGCATCCCAGTCGATGACGCCGTCCGGGTCAAAGGCCTTTCGGACAGCCGGCAGGGCTAGCACCTCTGCCGGCCTCCCCGTGGCGAGCAGCTCTCCCCCCGACAGCATCACCAGCCGGTCCATGAGCGTCGCGATCCAGAGATCGTGCAACGAAACGAACAGGGAAACCCCGCGCTCCCGGCTGATCTCCCGGAGCAGCCGGAGGCATTCCAGCTGATACCTGAGGTCGAGATTGGCAAGCGGCTCGTCCAGCAGGAGCAGCCGCGATCCCTGGACCAGGGTCATGGCGATGTACGCCCGCCGACGCTCCCCGCCGCTCAGTTCGCAGAGAAAGGCATCGCGGCGCTCCGCAAGGCCGGTGATCGTCAGGGCCTCATCGATCCCCGTTCCCGGAGCTCTTTGGCTGACGCTCCTCCCCATCCCCACCAGCTCAACCACCCGGAACGGGGCATCCATGTCGAGCAGTTGCGGCAGGAATGCCACCAGCCCCGCGCGTTTCCAGCCTGGACAGGTGGCGATCGCCTCGCCGGCGACCAGAACCCGGCCGGTAGCGGGGCGGAGGATGCCGGCGGCAAGCCTGAGCAGTGTCGACTTGCCCGAGCCATTCGGCCCGATCAGCCCGACCAGCTCCCCGGCACGGATCTTCAGGGAACAGTCCCTGATGCAGGGGGTGCGGCCGTAGAAAAAGGAGGCCCCCGAAAGATCGAGCAGCGGCTGGCTCCCGTTTTCCCGTCCCATCAGCGCCCCCGATCCCGGAACAGGCGGTAGAGAAAGTAGGGAGAGCCGATGAGGGCGGCGACCACCCCGGCCGGCACTTCTTCCGGGGCTGCCGCACACCTCCCCATCGTGTCGGCAGAGCAGAGCAGCGCCCCTCCGGCCAGCGCCGAGAGCGGGAGCAGGAGCGACGCGGCAGAGCCGACGGTGCGCCGGACCAGATGGGGCACCACCAGCCCGATGAAACCGACCGGCCCCCCCAGGGAGACTGAGGCGGCCGTCATCAGCGCGGCAGCGGCAAAGAGCCACCATCGCTCCCGTGCCGGATCGAAACCGAGGCCATGGGCGATGTCGTCCCCGAGCGCCAGGGCATTCAGCGCCTCCCCCCGTGCCAGGGCCAGCACCAGCCCGGCAAGGACAATGGCGGCCCCGGCGGGAATCCGTCCCCAGTCGGCAGCGGCCAGGTCTCCCGACATCCAGAGAAAGGCCCGCCTGAGACCGTCGTCCCGGCAGAGCGCCAGTACCAGCATCAGCACGGCCGAGAGGAAGAAGCCGACCCCTACTCCGGCCAGCAGCAGCCGTTCGGGCAGCACCCCACCACGGCCGGAGCCGAGCATCCCGACCAGAGCCCCGGTAGCAAGGGCGCCGGCGAACGCCAGCACCGGCACCTGCAGCGGCATGCCATCGAACGGCAGGAGCATGCCGAGAGCGGCACTCAGGGACGCTCCGCTGGAGATCCCCAGCACATAGGGGTCCGCGAGCGGATTCCGGATGACCCCCTGCAGAACGGCACCCGACGCCCCGAGCGCCCCCCCCATCAGCAGCGCCACGGCGATCCGAGGGAGGCGTATCGCCAGGAGCATCCGGCAGGTCTCCACATCCATGACAAAGGGGTTGAGCAGCCTGGGACCGCTGACAACCGCCACCGCCACCACCAGCAGCGACACGGCGACCAGCACCGGCAGTGCCAGCCGGCCCCGGCCCGGACTCACGGCAGCCCCCCGCAGCGCCGCAGCTCGGCAATCCCTTCGGCAACCCGCGGACCGGGCCGGTAGAGGGCATCGCCGACCGTGCAGACCCGCCCCCGTTGCACGGCATCGAGCATCAGGAGCCGGTGGAGCATATCCTTGAGCGGCACCTGCATCCCGCCGGCAGCACCGACGATGATCAGATCAGGCTGCCGCTCCAGGACCGTCTCCAGGGAAAGGCGCGGATAGGTCCCCCTGGCGTCGGCGGCAATGTTGGAGAAACCGCTCAACTGCATGGCGTCGTCTATGATGGTGCCCGACCCGGCGGCCAAAAGCGGATCGGGCCAGACCACGAACAGCGCCCGCTTCCTTCTGCCGGCTGGCACGGAACCGCCTGCCGCGGCCGCTTCCAACTTGGCGGCCAGCCGCCCGGCAGCCTTTTCGGCGCCGAGTTCGCGCCCCATCCTCCGGATGCCGGCCGGCAGATCCTTCAGCCGTGCCGCCGTAAAGACATGCGTGGCGATCCCCAGTCCCGCAAGCCGCTGTGCGATCTCCTTCGGGTTGCCGTCCCTGGTCATCACCACCAGGTCCGGCCTGAGGGCAACGATCGCCTCCAGGGAGGGATTCGCCATACCCCCTACCGTCGGCTTCCTCCGCGCCTCTGCCGGCCGGTCGCAGAGGCTGGTCACCCCCACCACCCGCCCCCCCAGGCCAAGCGTAAAGAGGATCTCCGTCATTGCCGGGGCCAGCGACACGATCCGGCGGGGGAGAGGAACTGGCTTGCCCGCAGCGCCGCAGGGCGTCGCAATGCAGAACAGCAGCAGGATGAGCGTCATGATCCGGCGCATTCAGTACCTCACAGCCACGCCGCCGTAGACCGAGAAGCCGGGGATCCCGTAACCGGCAGCCTCTTCGTACGCCTCGTCGCCGAGGTTCTCCATCCGGGTGAAGAGCGTCACCTGCGGTGAAAGCCGATATTCCCCCTTCAGGTTGACCAGCCCATAGGAGGCCATGGAACGGTCCAGCCCGGCATCGTAGCGCTCCGACACATACAGGTACTCCGCCAGGGCAGAGAACGCGCCGATCCGGTAGTCCAGAGACGCGACAAACCTGCTGCGCGGCCGGGAGGGGAGCCGTGCGCCAGTCTCCTCGTTCACCGCATCCAGCCAGGTATAGGCCGCCTGCAGCCTGAGCGCGTCCATCGGCCGGAGCAAAAGCCGCATCTCCAGGCCCTGGCTCCTGGCCCTGCCGATGTTGTCGGCCCGGTAGGTGCTGTAATTGGTCTGGATCAGGTTGCGGTACTCCTGGCGGAACCAGGTGGCGCCGGCCGTCAGCAGGCCGCCCGCCAGATCGCTCTCCAGCCCGACGTCGTAGCCGAAGCTCTCTTCCGGCTCCAGGGCCGGGTTGCCGTAGTTCGGGTAGTAGAGCTCGTTGAGCGAAGGGGCGCGAAAGCCGGTGCCGGCATTGGCTTTCAGCCTCGTTGCCAGCCGTTCGATCCGCGCGAGCAGGCCGGCCCGCCAGGTGACGGCGGTGCCGAAGGCGCTGTGATCGTCACCGCGGAGGCCGCCGGAAAGGATCACCAGATCCCCCGGCAGCACCAGCTTGGCATCCAGATAGCCGGCACGGGTGTCGGTGGAGCGGGCATAGGAGCCCTCGTTGTCCGCCCCCTCGTAGCGGTAGGCAAACCCGCCGGCCAGCGTCACCCGCTCCAGCTCCAGGGTATGCTGCCAGTCGAGAATCTCTGTGGTGTTGACGATCCGGTAGTTGTTGTAGGCGGTGATTGGATCGGTCGCCTCCAGGTCGTCGCGCAGAAACGACAGCGTCAGGCGCTGCTCGTAGCGCTCCACCGGCGAAATGGTCCCGGAAACGGCAACCAGAGCGCTGTCGCGGGTCTGCAGGTAGCTGGCGGTATCCACCGGCCCGACCCCGTAGGCGAAATCGTCGAGATGGGTCCGCTCCCTGCCGTAGCGCATGTTCAGCTCCAGGGACGAATCCCCGGACGGTGTTGCGCCGAGGCGCGCCGATACGGACGAGGCGGTGGCGCCGTTGGGCATCGACCCGCCCCGCGCGATCGGGAAACCCTCCGTATCGAGGTAGGTGGCCGACAGCCGGTAGTCGGCGCGCTCGCCGCCGCCGGAGATGGTCCCGGCCGTTTTCACCGTATTGAACGACCCCCCTTCCGCGCTCAGATCCGCCTGCAGCGTCTCTCCACCCTTCCGGGTCACGATGTTCACCACCCCGGCCATCGCTTCGGAGCCGTAGAGCGTGCTCTGCGGCCCTTTGATGATCTCGATCCGCTCCACGTCGGTGGTCAGCAACCCGGAAAGGTCGGCAGACCCCGTGGACGGGCTGTTCAGTTTGATGCCGTCGATCATCACCAGCACCTGGCTGCTCCCTCCCCCCCGCAGCAGCACCGAGGCCAGGGTCCCTGCCCCGCCGTTCTGCACCACCTGCAGGTCAGGCTGCAGCCGGAGCAGGTCGACCACGAACGGCACCCCCTTCCGCTCGATCTCGTCCCGCGCGATCACCGTCATGTCCTGCGGGACACGCTCCAGAGGCTCCTCCCAGCGGGACGCCGACGCGACCACTTCCGGCAGGACCGCAACCGGCTCTCCGGCAGCCGCCGGCGCCGCCAGGGCCAGGACGAACAAGACAACATATGGTTTCATGGCAACAGTTCTCCCTTCTTGCCGCACCAAAGGGGGATCTCTGCCAGCGTGCAGCCTGTGCCGTCACGATCGGGACATGCGCCGATGACGGCCGGATACGGACCAGGCTACGCCCTGCCGGTCCCGGAGCGGATGACACGAGATCATCACCGAACGGAACGGCAGGCGTTTGCAACAACGCGCCGGCAAAAAACCCGCCTGGCCGACGTCAGTGCATGTTTGGATGTATTGGTTGGAATTGCCGCAGGTTGGTCGTGCGGCAGCGGAGACGACTGGACAACAAGGAATTACAACGATGCATGGAAGCACCTCCCGCGAGATTGCGGATGGCGGTATTCCGGCTTAGGGCCACCTACTCGCCCGCCTTCCCAGGATTCCTCCCAGTGGCTGTTTCGCGCTTAGCGCGACGGGCTTTCGTTCCCATTACGGCTGCGGGGCAGCGGGGGATTTTCACCCCTCTTCCTCAAACCATCCGATGTACGACAAGAAGAAATTGGTGGACGCGGTAGGCTTCGAACCTACGACCTGACGATTAAGAGTCGCCTGCTCTACCAACTGAGCTACGCGTCCGAACCGGGGACGGATATTAACAGCATCCAATCCCGTAATCAAGCAGATTCTTGTTCAACCTGCAATAATTACGTAAAGTTGGCATCTTACGCCACCCTTGGTCACGCTCCCAGCTGTTTGCCGGGGACCAGGTAGTTAATCACGTAATCCGCAACCGCCTCGGTCAAAGGGGTTGCCTCGCCGACATAGCCGGCAGCGCGAAGCTTCGCCGTGTCGGCGCAGGTGTAGTACTGGTATTTGTCCCGGATCGCCGCAGGCATCTCCAGGTAGTCGATCTGCACAGGCCGGTCGAGCGCCACGAATATTGCCCTGGCAAGGCTGTTCCAGGTCTGGGCCCGGCCGGAGCCAATGTTGAAGAGCCCGTTGCACCCTGGGTGCTGCAGGAAATGGAGCGCCATGGCGACCGCATCCTTGACGTAGACGAAATCCCGCTGCTGTTCGCCGTCGGCATAGCCGTCGCGATGAGACTTGAACAGCCCCAGTCTCCCGGTGGCGACGATCTGCTCATACGCCTTGGCCACCAGCGAACGCATCTCCCCCTTGTGCTGCTCGTTCGGGCCGAACACGTTGAAGAATTTCAGCCCGGCAATTCTCTCCAGCAGCCCGTTCTGCCGCGCCCAGAGGTCGAAGATCTGCTTGGAATAGCCATAGATGTTGAGCGGCCGCAGGGTCGCCAGGGCCGTTTCGTCGTCCACGAACCCGCCGGCACCATCGCCATAGGTCGCGGCGCTCGAAGCGTAGACGAACCGCGCCCCCTGCTGCAGCGCATAGAGGGCAAGCTCCTTGGTATATTCGTAGTTGTTGCGGACCAGGTAGGTAGCATCCAGCTCCGTGGTGGCGGAGCAGGCCCCCATGTGGAGTATGGCCTCGACACCGTTCTCCCCTGCGGGCGCTCGCCCGGCGCGAACCAGGGCCAGAAAGTCGTCCTTCTCCAGGTAATCCAGGAAACGGAGCGGCACCAGGTTCCGCCACTTGTCGCCGCACCCCAGGTGGTCCACGACGACGATATCCTCCCTGCCGCGGCGGTTCAGCTCCCAGACCAGCGCGCTGCCGATGAAACCGGCTCCTCCCGTCACAATGATCATCTCGATTCCTTATCCTGCGGCCTTTCATGGATAGTTACAGCCACAACGCCCCTATTGTCGGCGATCTGCAACAGACCGCCAAACGGTAGCACCAAAAATAAATGCGTAGCACACCTTGTACACCAGCGTAACGATCTTGTCAAATGACCGGGTCAGTCGGCATCCACCCGACGTAACCCACTGCCATCATTGACGGCTGCACGGTGGCACGAATATTGGAATTGTATCACCGAAAAAGATATGGTATAAGAATTCCCATGCGTGGCACGAATAATTATTTCGTATACGCTATCTATCCAAAACCGCGGCAGCGCAGATCCCAGGAGGCCCCAGATGCACATGGCAGACGCACTCATCTCCCCCGCCGTTGGCGGCGTCATGTGGGCAACAACGGCCGGCACCATCGCGTACTGCTCGAACAAGGTCCGCACCGAGCTGGACGACAAGAAGGTGCCACTCATGGGGGTGCTCGGGGCATTCCTCTTTGCCGCGCAGATGATCAACTTCACCATCCCCGGCACCGGCTCCAGCGGCCATCTCGGAGGCGGCCTGCTGCTGGCGGTCCTTTTGGGGCCCCATGCCGCCTTCCTCACCATCGCCTCTGTACTGGTGGTCCAGGCGCTCTTCTTTGCCGACGGCGGCCTGCTCGCCCTCGGCTGCAACATCTTCAACCTGGGGGTCTTCCCGGCCTTCATCGCCTATCCGCTCATCTACAGACCGATCGTCGGCAGCTCCCCCAACCAGGGGCGCATCACGGCAGGGGCGCTGGCAGCCGCCGTCATCGGCCTGCAACTGGGTGCCTTCGGCGTGGTCCTGGAAACGGTCGTTTCCGGCATCTCGGCGCTCCCCTTCTCCACCTTCGTCATGCTGATGCAGCCGATCCACCTGGCTATCGGTATCGTCGAGGGGCTGGTCACGGCATCGGTAGTCTCCTTCGTCTTCAAGGACCGGCCCGAGATCCTCGCCAGCGCCCTGGAGTCGC
>JACRPV010000287.1 GCA_016223015.1 Geobacter sp.
CGACAAGCCGGGCGACGATCGTTACGAATACAGCCTGTCCCGCCGGGTGGCCGATCTGGAGCGGCTTCTGGACCACCTGGACATCAAAGAACCCTTGACCCTGGTGCTCCACGACTGGGGCGGCATGATCGGCATGACCTATGCCGTCCGCCACCCGGAGCGGATCAGGCGCCTGGTCATCCTGAATACCGCCGCCTTTCACCTGCCGCAGACGAAGCGCTTCCCACCGGCCCTGAGGATCTGCCGCGACTCCGGCCTGGGTACGCTACTGGTCAGGGGATTCAACGCCTTCAGCCGTGCGGCCTCGTTCGTGGGGTGCAAGCGCAACCCCATGTCGCCGGCCTTGCGCAGGCTCTACCAGCTCCCCTACGATTCGTGGCAGCATCGGATCGCCACCCTCCGCTTTGTCCAGGACATCCCCCTCTCTCCCGGCGACCGCGGCTACGACCTGGTCAGCAGCACCGAAGCGGGGCTTTCCCGGTTTGCAGCTCTCCCGATGCAGATCATCTGGGGGGAACGGGACTTTGTCTTCGACCGGCATTTCCTCGCGGAATGGGAGCGGCGCTTTCCAAAGGCCCAGGTCCATCGCTTCGCCGATTGCGGACATTACATCCTGGAAGATGCAGCGAACGAGGTCATCCCGCTCGTCAGCGCATTCCTCGACACGACAGAGCAGCAGGGATGAGCCGGAAAGAACTGATAAACATCGCCGCCCACCTCCCGGAGATGGCGGCCCGGCAGCCCGATACCCCGGCCATCATCTTCCCCTCCGGGAACCGGAGCCTCACCTTCCGCGAGCTGGACAGCCTGAGCAACCGGATCGCCCATGGTCTCGTATCCTGCGGCATCGGCCGCGGCGTGCGCACGGTCCTGATGGTCAAGCCCGGACCGGAGCTGTTCGCCCTGACCTTTGCCCTGTTCAAGGTCGGCGCGGTCCCGGTCCTCGTCGATCCGGGACTGGGGATGAAGAACCTGCGCCAATGCCTTGCCGAGGCCGAACCCCACTCCTTCATCGGCATCCCCGCCGCACAAGTCGCCCGTCTCCTGTTCGGCTGGGGTAAAGAGACGCTGCGCATCTTCATCACCGTGGGGCGAAATCTCTTCTGGCAAGGGACCACCCTGGACGCCCTCATCGCGGGGAAAGAAGACCTCCCGTTTCGCCTGGCGCCCACCCAGCGGGACGACGTGGCAGCTATCCTCTTCACCAGCGGCAGCACCGGCCCGCCAAAGGGGGCGGTTTACAGCCACGGCAACTTTGCCGCCCAGGTAGCGGCGCTCCGCCAGGTGTACGGCATCGAGCCGGGAGAGATCGATCTCCCCACCTTCCCCCTCTTTGCGCTTTTCGCACCGGCCCTCGGCATGACCGCCGTCATCCCGGAAATGGATTTCACCCGGCCAGGCTCGGTAGATCCCCGTAAAATCCTGTCTGCCATCGAGCGCTACGGCGTCACCACCATGTTCGGATCGCCGGCCCTCATCAACCGCGTCGGCAGCTACGGTGCCAGGAAGGGGATCAAACTCCCCTCCCTGCGGCGGGTCATATCCGCTGGCGCACCGGTATCGGCAGCCGTCATGGAGCGCTTCTCCCGCATGCTCAACCCAGACGCGGAGATATTCACCCCCTACGGCGCCACCGAAGCGCTGCCGGTCTGTTCCATCGGCAGCCGCGAGATCCTCGGCGAAACGCGACGGATCACCGAGGCAGGCGGCGGCGTCTGTATCGGCAGACCGGTTTCCGGCATCAGGCTGGAGATAATCAGGATCAGCGACGACCCGATCCCC
The DNA here is from genome assembly GCA_016223015.1 of Geobacter sp. Lineage (GTDB taxonomy): Bacteria > Desulfobacterota > Desulfuromonadia > Geobacterales > DSM-12255 > Geoanaerobacter. The sequence goes on from JACRPV010000287.1 coordinate 1,783, forward strand.
TGCTGGGACGATTCCCTCCGGGTCCCGCCGGGGCAGATCGGCGAGATCGTCGTGCAGGGGGAACAGGTCACGCGCGGGTATCACAACCGCCCTGAGGCCAACCAACTGGCAAAGATAGCCGACCCGGCCGGGAAAGGCTTCTTCCACCGCATGGGAGACCTGGGGGGGATGGACGAGGATGGCAGGATCTGGTTCTGCGGCAGGAAATCGCACCGGGTGGAGACCCCGTCGGGGCCGCTCTTTACCATCCCGTGCGAAGCGGTCTTCAACACCCATCCAAGTGTCTTTCGCACCGCCCTTGTCGGCATCGGCGAAAAGGGGCATCAGAGACCGGTACTCTGCGTGGAACTGGAAAAGGGGGCCAGGGTAGACCGGGAGCTGGTGCGCCGGGAACTGCTGGAGATCGCCAGGGCGCACATCCACACCCAGGAGATCGCGACCATCCTCTTCCACCGCTCTTTTCCGGTGGATATCCGCCACAATGCCAAGATTTTCCGGGAAAAACTGGCTGTCTGGGCAGCAGGGAAGCTGCCATGAAGGCGCTGGTAACCGGAGGCGGCGGCTTTCTCGGCAACGTGATAGGCAGGATGCTGCGTGAGCGCGGCGTCGCGGTCCGCAGTTTTTCCCGCAGCACATACCCGGCATTGTCGCTCCTCGGCGTGGAGCAGGTGCAGGGGGACCTCGGCGACCGGGAGGCGGTGATCCGGGCGGCACAGGGCTGCGACATCGTGTACCACGTTGCCGCCAAGGCCGGTGTCTGGGGGGCATACGCCGATTTCCACCTGGCAAACGTCATCGGCACGGCACACGTCATCGAGGCCTGCAGCGCAAACAACATCCCCAGACTGGTCCATACCAGTTCGCCGAGTGTGGTCTTTGACGGCAGCGATATCGAGGGGGGGGACGAATCCCTCCCCTACCCGCAGCGCTTTGAGGCCTACTACCCGCAGACCAAGGCCATGGCCGAACAGATGGTCATTGCCGCCAATTCTCCCGAGCTGGCAACGGTCGCACTCCGCCCCCATCTCATCTGGGGACCGGGAGACAACCACCTGGTGCCGCGCATCATTGCCAGGGCAAAAGCGGGAAGGCTCCGCCGGATCGGCAACCGGCCCTGCCTGGTGGACACCGTGTATGTCGACAACGCCGCAGAGGCGCATATTGCAGCGGCCGAGCGGCTTTCCCCCGGAAGCGCGGTTGCCGGCAGAGTCTATTTCATCAGCAACGGCGAGCCGCTTCCGCTCTGGGACATGGTGAACGGCATCCTCGCCGCGGCCGGGATGCCGCCGGTCGAGCAAAGCATCTCACCCCGCATGGCGCTATTTGCCGGCACCGTCTGCGAAACCCTCTGGCCGCTGCTGCAGCTCCGAGGAGAGCCCCCCATGACCCGTTTCGTGGCCCATGAGCTTTCCACGGCCCACTGGTTTTCCCTTGAGGCTGCCAGGCGGGATCTGGGCTATCAGCCTACGGTCTCCATCAGCGAAGGGCTCGAACGGCTGCGTACCTGGCTGATGCGCTCAGAGCAAGTCAACCCCACAACAGATCCGCTGTAAGCAATCTGCGGAAATACCCCTCTCCTTCCGCTTTTCTCTGCATGTGCAGCGTTGTAGTCTCACTTCAAATCTGCTGATTTTTCTTGCAGCACTCACTCGTTACTCGCCAGACGACATTTCAACAGTGAAATAACCGGATTCCGGCATGGATCCCGATCCGGGTTAAGAGCTATTTTTTATCACAATATCGGCTAGTTTTACCATCCAGCCAAGTCATTATTTTGTCACTCGCTAGTCTATATTTTGGGCAATTCGCTAAACCCCCTGTAACGAATAAACTTAGGCCGACCGTCAACAAAATTATCCATAAGTTATCAACAGATCCCTGTTGATGTTGTTGACCCAGAAACGGAACCCATTATTAATTAACTGCATTTTCCATTTATCGTAAAGTTCATAACTCGTGACAATACACCACGTTACAAATCACCCCTGCGTCACATTGTTGACGGTCTCATATATTGCAGGTATGCCGAAGATTATGCCTGCTGGCTCGCGCCTGCAAGTGCAGATGGCAAGAGGTTGGCAGATTCGACTCTTAATCCGGCGCTCTACTGTAATATATCCATCACGGAAGTATCTCGAAATGACCGGGGCATTCCTTGAAATCGCAATCCATGCCGCAAAAAATGGTGAGCACAATCACACGTCAGGGCCAGCCTTCACACTGTGGAATGGACAGCGGCCGTAGCTGGCAGTGGTGTTGAAAATAACCTTCGGGATATCCGCTTCTTGTGAAAGGGAAAAGTTCAAATACAAATGTGTACTAAATTTATACACCCATGGCACGTCATATGCTTTTCATGGAAACAGAAGCAAACACAACGAAAGCGAGGTGATCCAGTGAAAATCCCGGTTATTTTTGCCGACAGTACCTCTGGGACAGTGACTGCCGAGGACCTGGAAAGATTGATTCAGATGCGAAGGATTCATGCCTTCTGGAGAGCGAGTGGATGGGTGAGAATAACAGCGAAGGATCGGTTGCGAGGGGCAGGCGGAGATTTCAAGGGTAAGGAGAGAAGGGTTCACTGAGCAGTACCGTTGATAACAGGCACAAAGCGCAACAGCCACTTACTTTCGTAAGTGGCTGTTGCGTAATAATGGTCGGTGCGACTGGATTCGAACCAGCGACCACCAGACCCCCAGTCTGGTGCGCTACCATGCTGCGCTACGCACCGCAAATCGCCTGTAACATCAGTCCATCTCTCTTCTTAACCGGTACAACTCTTCTTTTACTGCAATCAGGAGCTTTTTGATGTCCTGAATATGAACCTGTTGGGTATCTTCTGCAACCGTCTTCTGTTGTGGCTGCGCAATGACCTTTCGCGCACCCTCCAGGGTCAGCTTGTCACCGTAGACCAGTCCTTTGAGCTGTTGCAGCAGATCCAGCTCTCTCTTGGCATACAGGCGCTGTCCTGTCGAGCTTTTCCTTGGCTTTAACTGGGGAAACTCCTGCTCCCAAAACCTGAGTACCGAAGGTTTCAATCCAAGGAGACGAGATACCTCGCCGATCTTGTAGTACAGTTTATCGGGCTGATGACTGACCATGCCCTCTACCGCACTGCATTTCAATTATTCAGAGAAGATTTCAGAACCTGGCTCGGTTTAAAGGTAAGAATCTTCCGTGCCGTGATGGTGATTTCTTCGCCGGTCTGCGGGTTTCTGCCGCGACGGTCGGCCTTGCTCTTCACCACAAAATTGCCGAAGCCGGCAATCTTGATCTTATCGCCATCTTCCAGAGTCCCTTTGATTATGTCGAAAACCATTTCAACCAGTTCGGCGGATTCCTTCTTGGAAAAACCCACTTTCTCATAGATCTTTTCGACAATGTCAGCTTTGGTCATGACTACCTCAAAAGTATTGAATATGTTAGGGATGTTCCGTGACTGACGCGGGAAGGTTTATAGCACATGGGAAAAATATTATCAACCCCTTTTTACCGTATCACCGCCATAAGTCCATTTACCAGTGTAGAAATAACCCGTTGATGAATTCTCGTCACCTCATCGTCGGTCAGGGTGCGATCGGAAAGACGGTAACGAATACGAACGGCTATGCTCTTCTGCCCTTCCGGAACATGCTCGCCGGTGTAGACATCAAATATGGAAACGTTTTCGATTTCTTTGGCTTTCATGCCATAGATGCAGTCCAGGACGGCAATCGCCGGAACATCGTCGGCAAGGAGCATGGCGATGTCGCGGGAGGTGTCAGGATAGCGTGACGGCGCCACAACGGCATGGTGGTCACGAAGCCGATGTAGCAACCGTTCCAGGTCGAGTTCGAAGTAATACGCCTGCTTTTCCAGGCCGAACTGCGCCAAGACCATGGGGTGGAGTTCACCGAGGCTGCCGATCCGCTCCCCGGCACAATAGAGCGTACACGCCTTGCCGGGATGGTAAAAGGGTTCCAGTCCCTTGACCTCGAAAGAGACCCTGTCGAGCCGCAGGGATTCGAACATGCTTTCCACGACCCCTTTGGCATCGTAGAAATCAAGGAAACTCTTGTCCTGATTCCACCCTTCGCTCGCCCTGAGGCCCGACATCAGCCCGCCCAGGAGAAGCGGCTCTTCCGGCGACTCCCTGTCGGGTTTGACCAGATAGACCCGGCGCAGTTCAAAGATCCGCTGATTGAAGAGCTTGTAGCTCATGTTGCGGGCAGATGTTTCCAGGAGGCCGGGGAGAAGCGAGGTGCGCATGGCCGCGTGCTCTTCCACCAGGGGGTTGAGCAATTTGACCTGCCTGAACCGGTGGTCGTCGCCGGAGAGGAGCATCTGTTCGTTGGCTGCAGCAGAACTGAAGCTGAAATTGATCACCTCATTGAAGCCGAGGCTCACCATCAGGTCCCGTATCGAGCGCTCCAGCTTCTGGTGCGGCAGGGGACGATCAGAAAAGACCCGTGCCATCGGCA
>JACRPV010000288.1 GCA_016223015.1 Geobacter sp.
AGAAGGAAGAACTTTTCTCCGAAGCCTACCCTCGCGGGGCCATCGAACCGGTGGTCCGCCTGAAGGGCAGGCGGCGCTTTTCGGCCTTCACCCTGCTGGCCGCGGTGCTGCCGCCGGTTTTCGGCGTGGTTTTGTTCTTCGTCTATAAATTCATCCTGAGCAACATCGGCGCCAACCTCATGGGCTCCGTACAATAGAGGCAACAGATGCTAAGAGCGGTCTTTAAAGGAGTACTGGTCTTCACCCTGCTGGCCTTGCTGCTGCTCCTGCTTTTCGGCCTGGCCCTGTGGATCGGTTGGCCCTGGTGGGTGGGGTTCTTCCTGCTGATCGGCGTGGCGGGCGCGGCCCTGGTGGCCGTGCTGATCCGCAAGATGCTCATGCGCCGCAAGGAGCAGATGTTCGTGCAGGATGTCATCGCCCAGGACGAGTCCACCCGCAAAAGCCTGGCGCCCAAGGAGCAGGACGCGGCCCGGGAGCTGCAAGCCCGCTGGAAAGAGGCCATCGACGCCTTGCGCAAGTCCCACCTGCGCAAGCAGGGCAATCCGCTCTACGTGCTGCCCTGGTACATGGTGATCGGCGAAAGCGGCTCGGGCAAGACCACCGCCATCCAGAGCGCCCGGCTCACATCGCCCTTTGCCGAGGTCAGCCGTACCTCGGGCATCTCCGGCACGCGCAACTGCGACTGGTGGTTTTTCGAGCAGGCCATCATTTTAGATACGGCCGGCCGCTATGCCCTGCCGGTGGATCAGGATCGCGACAAGGACGAGTGGCAGAAGTTTCTGACCCTGCTGGCCCGCTTCCGCAAAAAGGAGCCGCTCAACGGTTTGGTGGTCACCATCGCCGCCGACCGGCTGGCCCAGGCCGCGCCGGAAACCTTGCGCGAAGACGGCCGCACCCTGCGCAAGCGCATCGAGGAGCTTACCCGCGTACTGGGGGCGCGCTCGCCGGTCTATGTGCTGGTGACCAAGTGCGATCTGATCCAGGGTGCCACCCATTTCTGCGAGCAATTGCCCGAAGCCGCGCTGAACCAGGCCATGGGCTACGTCAACCAGGGGCTCAGCGCCGACGCCGCCACCGTGATCGACAAGGCCGTGGCCACCGTGGGCGACCGGCTGCGGGAGCTGCGTTTGCTCCTGCTGCACCGCCTCCAGAACCGCGGCGCGGCCGCGGCCATGCTGCTCTTTCCCGAAGAACTCGAAAAATTGAAAGACGGATTGGCGGCCTTTGCCCAGACCATCTTCCAGGAGAATCCCTACCAGGAGACCCCCTTGTTGCGCGGCATCTTCTTCAGCAGCGGCCGCCAGGAGGGCACCCCCTTTTCCCATTTTCTCAGCGCCCTGGGGTTGATCCACTCCCGGGATGTACTCAAGGGCACCAACAAAGGGCTTTTCCTGCACGACTTCTTCGCCCGCATTCTGCCCACGGACCGCAATCTCTTCCGGCCTACCAGTCACATG
>JACRPV010000280.1 GCA_016223015.1 Geobacter sp.
CCGGTAGGTGGGAACCGTGACCCGGAGGATGCCCGTCTCTGCAACCTCGACGCTACAATCGAGTCCGGTAAGGATCGAGGAGATCTGCTCGGAAGAAACTGGCACGCCGAGGATCTGCTCGACCCGCTCCTCGCGCAGCTGGATGGTGCGGGGGGAAACCGGGGTCGGATAGATGTCGATGGAACCACGGGCTATCCGCCCGCCGGCAAGCTTTGCGATAAGCGAGGCTTCGCGATCAAGCGCCTTGGGGACTGCGTCGATGTCCGCCCCCCGCTCGAAGCGATGGGATGACTCCGAATGGATACCCAGCCTCTTGCTGGTCCGGCGGATCGCCGACGGATTGAAATAGGCGCTCTCAAGCAGGATGTTGGTGGTGTTCGGGGCAATCTCAGAATTCTGCCCACCCATGATGCCGGCCAGGGCAACAGCACGCTGACCGTCGCAGATGGTCAGGTCATCGGCTGCAAGCAGCCGCTCCTGGTCGTCAAGGGTCGTGAACTTCTCCCCGTCCGCAGCCTTGCGTACGACTATCCTGCCCTCTGCCAGCCGGTCATGATCAAAGGCATGAAGCGGATGCCCAAGCTCCATCAGGACATAGTTGGTGACGTCGACCACGTTGTTGATGGAGCGCATGCCAACCGCCTTCAGCCGCTCTACGAGCCATGCCGGGGACGGGGCAATGGTGCAGCCGGCAATGTAGCGGGCAGCATACCGGGGGCAGAGCTCGGGGTCTTCTATGACGACCGAGGCGAAGTCTGTGGCCGGTTCGGCAGTTTCGTGCAGATCCAGGGGCGGATAGTGGATCCGCTTCCCCAGTTTCGCCGCAATCTCCCGCGCAATGCCCACCACACTCAGACAGTCTGCCCGGTTCGGGGTCAGTCCTATCTCGAAGATGACATCCTTCATTCCCAGCGCATCAAAGAGAGGGACTCCCAATGGCGCATCGCCGGTGAGCACCATGATGCCGGCAGACTCGTCGGCCAGTCCGAGTTCCTTTTCCGAACAGAGCATGCCGCACGATTCGGCCCCCCGGATCTTCGAGCGCTTGATCTTGAAGTCACCGGGCAGCACGGTGCCGATCTGGGCAAGGGCGACCTTATCCCCCTGCTTGAAGTTCTGGGCTCCGCAGACGACATCCAAGATCTCTTTACCGTTGTTCACCTTGCACAGGGAGAGCTTGTCCGCATTGGGATGCTGCATCTTCTCCTGGACCAGAGCAACCACCACGCTATCGAATTCCGTCAGCCGCTGCTCGACCCGCTCAACCTCAAGGCCGAGCATGGTGAGCATGTCGGACAGCTCGGAGGGAGAAAGATCGACATCGACGAATTCCTTCAACCAGTTATAACTAACGATCATGTCCGTACACTTTCCATGGATTAGTTGCGGTTATGGTACACCGTGACTCAGAATTGCCGCAGGAAACGGAGGTCGTTCTCGAACAGGAGACGCATGTCGCTGATGCCGTATTTGAGCATCGCTATCCGTTCGATCCCCATGCCAAAGGCAAAGCCGGTTACCGACTCGGGATCGTACTGGACGTGGCGGAAGACCTCAGGGTCGACCATGCCGGCACCGAGGATTTCGAGCCAGCCCGACTGCTTGCAGACCCTGCACCCCTTCCCTTTGCAGATGACGCAGGCAATATCCACTTCGGCAGAGGGTTCGGTAAACGGGAAGAAACTGGGGCGTAGCCGCACACCAATCCCCTTACCGAAATACTGGGTGACAAAGATGGTCAGAATCCCTTTCAGATCGGCAAAGGTAATCCGTTTGTCGACCATGAACCCTTCGATCTGGTGAAACATGGGGGAATGGGTAGCGTCGGAGTCGCAGCGATAGACCGTGCCGGGGGCTATGACCCGCACCGGCGGTGCATGCTTGAGCATGGTACGGATCTGGACCGGAGAGGTGTGGGTCCTGAGCAGCAGGTTGTTCTCGACGAAGAAGGTGTCCTGCATATCGCGGGCAGGATGATCCTTGGGAAAATTGAGCGCCTCGAAATTATAGTAATCTAGTTCGACTTCCGGACCCTCGGCCACCTGGAAGCCGAGACCGGCAAATATCTCGCTGACCTCTTCTATAACCAGCGTCACGGGATGCTTGGTGCCGCGGGGATACTGGCGTCCCGGCAGGCTGACATCGAGACGCTCGCTCTGCAGGCGCTCGGCAGTGACCCGGTTGCGGATTTCAATCTGGGCAGCTTCCAGCCGTTCGTCAAGCAGGTCCCTGATGCTGTTCACCACCTGTCCGAGCCGGGGGCGCTCCTCCGGAGGGAGGGAACCAACACCTTTCATGACGGCGGTCAACTCCCCCTTTTTCCCCAGGTACTTGACCCGAAAGGCCTGCAGCGCCTCTTCGGTCACGACTCCATCGAGTTCCGCAAGCGCTCGGCCGCGTAGTTCTTCCAGTTGTGCGTGCATAGTCTATGGCCTTTTGACAAAAAAAGGGGAAATGAGGTCTGCCCCCATTTCCCCCGTATCGCTGTGTTGCCGTTAGTTATTTGCTTTGGCCACGTTGGCGATCTCGGTAAACCCGCGGGGGTCGGTAACCGCCAGATCGGCCAGAACCTTCCGATCGATGCCCACATTGGCTAGCTTGAGCCCGTGGATCAACCTGCTGTAAGAGAGTCCGTTCGTGCGGGCGGCAGCGTTGATGCGCGTAATCCAGAGAGCCCTGAAATCGCGTTTCTTGACCCGGCGGTCCCTGAAAGCGTAGTTTAACGCCCGATCCACCGCTTCCGTGGCACTCCGGAACAATTTACTCCGTGCGCCGCGGTACCCCTTTGCAAGCTTCAACACCTTGTTCCTGCGCTGTCTCGCTTTAAATCCTCGTTTTGCCCTTGGCATCTGCTACTCCTTTATTCTGGTATTTCACCGGATCCGCAAGGGGAGACGTTTCCTCACGGTTCACAGCAACTCTTCGAGCGGATGGATGACCATGAAGGTTTGCCTGAGCAGTCCCGGCTCTCTCCACGACCCATCCCCGCATTCTTTACATGTACGGAATCAGCCTGGCGATGTTCTTGTGGTCAACGGCCTCCACAATGGCACCTTTACGGAGATTGCGCTTATTCTTGCGGGTCTTGCTGGTCAGGATGTGGCTGGTAAAGGCATGGCTGCGCTTGATCTTACCGGTTCCGGTCTTCTTGAAGCGCTTTGCAGCCCCCCTGTTGGTCTTGATTTTCGGCATGGTCATTCTCCTCGTCTACGTTTTGTTATCCTATTTCTTCGGAGCCACAATCATGAAGAGACTGCGACCCTCCATTTTCGGCCTAACTTCAATTATGGCAACTTCCTGAAGCTCTTCGGCTATGCGATCCAGGATGTTCTGCCCGATATTCGTATGGGTTATCTCTCGCCCCCGAAAGACCATCGTAATCTTGGCCTTGTTCCCTTCTTCCAGGAAACGCTTCACATGCTTGACCTTGAACTCCAGATCATGATCGTCGGTCTTGGGGCGGAGTTTTACTTCCTTGAGCTGCACATGGACCTGTTTCTTCTTGGCCTCTTGCAGTTTCTTGCTCTGCTGGTACTTGAACTTGCCAAAATCCATTATCCGGCACACCGGCGGAACAGCCGTGGGGGAAACTTCCACCAGGTCGAGTTCACGTTCGGCTGCCAGCGCCAGGGCCTCGGATAGAGAGAGAATCCCGATCTGCTCGCTTTCAGGGCCGATGACCCTGACCTCTCTGGCCCGTATGGCCTGATTCACGTTTACGGTCGGTTTAGCTATGATGCCACCTCCTAATGAAAACTAGCCACTTCCCTGGCAATATATTCGGCAAATGCTTCTGCAGACATCGTTTCGAGGTTGCTGCCATCGCGGAAACGGGGAGCGATCGTCTTGGTCTCCACCTCGCGGTCGCCGATGACCAACATGTAAGGAACCTTCTGCAGCTGGGCTTCCCTGATCTTGAACCCGAGCTTCTCGTTGCGGAAATCCTTCTGGACACGAACCCCGGCATTACGAAGGGTTTCGTACACCTGCCCGGCATATTCCTGCTGGTTGTCGGTCACGGTCAGGACAATGGCCTGAACCGGCGAGATCCAGACAGGGAAGTTCCCGGCAAAATGCTCGATGAGGACCCCGA
>JACRPV010000281.1 GCA_016223015.1 Geobacter sp.
TGGCAAAACCGGCGGGGGATCGATCATGGAGGCATAGGGGTGCCACACATGGCGGCGATCCAGTTCTAGACTTGTTTCGGTGGATAACGGCGTCATTTCGGGTCGATACCTTTCGGCCAGTTCAAATCCGCGCTGAGGGTGCCGTTCATCTTTTCGATTCAGTAAACCGAGCTGGTCGCCGTTGTTAACGACAAGCGCGCCACAGGTCAAGGCTTTTTTATAAATTGACACCTCCCGCTTTTGTGACATAGCGTTGTTCTTGCACGCGGACGCGCCCTTTGCCCTCATCATCCTCGCGCCTTTCCTGCCGCGGCCTGCCGGATATCGTACCATTGGTCATCACCCATAAGAGAAAGAGCTCTTATGAATACCCGAGGATTAGCCTACATCGCCCTGCTATCATGGATAGCCTTCCTGGTGGCGATACTGGGTTGTGGTGAAAAGAAACCCATCGATATCGGATTCATGGCCGGACTTACCGGCCGGGTGGCGGACCTTGGCGTTCCCGGACGCAACGCCGCCCTGCTGGCGGTGGAGCAGTGCAATGCCGCCGGCGGTATCCACGGCCGGCCCGTGCATTTGATGGTTCGCGATGATGGGCAAGACGCAGCAACGGCCAAAAAAATGGTTTCCGAACTCATCGATCGCAAAGTAGAAGTCATCGTCGGCCCCATGACCAGCAGCATGGCGGTGGCGACTATCGACCAGGCCAATGCATCGTCAACCCTCATGGTCAGCCCCACGGTGACCACCACCGCGCTCTCCGACCGAGACGACAACTTCGTCCGGGTGCTCGACGACACCAGCGCCTATGCCCGCAAAAGCGCCAGTTACCAAATCGAAGCCCTCGGACATCGCAAGGCCGTGGCCATCTACGATTTGTGCAACAAGGAGTATACCGAGAGCTGGTTCCAGGAGTTTCAAAAAAACTATGAGGCTCTGGGGGGCAGCTTCCTGCGGACGCGGACCTACGATTCCTCTGCGGATAACGTCTTTACCGGAATGGTGGGAGAACTGCTGTCCGCCAAACCCGATATGATCCTGATCATCGCCAGCGCCGTGGACGCGGCCCGCATCTGCCAACAGGTGCGCAAGATCGATACGACCGTATCCATCGCCACGTCCGAATGGGCCGCCACGGAACGCTTCATCGAGCTGGCCGGCAGCGCCTCGGAAAAAGTCTGCATGGCCCAGTTCCTCAATCGCAACGACACCTCCGCCCGGTACCAATCCTTCTGCCAGGCCTATCTGGAGCGCTACGGCCATACGCCGGGTTTCGCCGGCGTGGCGGCCTACGATGCCACCCGGGTCGTACTGGAAGCCCTGGCCCGGCGGCAGCGGGGAAAAAGCTTGAAAGAGACCATCATCGCAATAGGCGAATTCCAGGGCTTGCAGCAGCGCATTCCCATCGATCATTTTGGCGATGCCCAACGCGCCACTTATCTCGCGGAGGTCCGGGATGGTCAATACTGGACGCTGGAATAAGGTCGCGCATGTCCGGCCGCTGCGCAAACTGCTGACGCGCCAGTTCATACTGATCGCCGTCGTTCCGTTTCTCCTGGCCGCCGCGCTCTCCGTCGCCTGGCTTTCGCGCCAAATCAAGACAGACATCCAAACTATTCAGCACCAGTTGGCAAATGCCATCGCCTCCCAGGTGGAGAGCCATCTTTCCTCGGCCATGATCACCGTGCAAATGACGGCGGCCATCCCCATGGACGAAGGCATGAACTGGCACAACCTCCAGCATATCCTCGATGCGCAGATCAAGAGCGCGCCATGGCTGCGCGCCATCTACGTGGTCTCCCCCCAGGGACGGGTCATGGGCGTTGGGTTGCCCGCCGAAAAGGAAAGGCGCCGACAGGACCTGATGGGCATGGACCTTTCGCGCAACCGGCTCTTCCAGCAGGTCCGCCAGGAGGGACGACCGATCTGGTCGGACACCTTTCTGTCGGTGGTGGGCGGCAGCCTGGTGGTCGCCCTGGCGGCCCCGGCACCGAACATGATTGTCATCGGGGAGATCGAGCTTCTCCAGTTGACCGGTTATCTGAAGCGAATCGCCCTGGCCGAGGAGCAACTGATCCTGGTCCTCGACCGGCACGGGCAGATCATCGCCGACCGGGAGAATCGCTACACCGCACAACAACTCAACATCGGCAACATCCCCCTGGTTAAACAAGGCTTGTCCACCAAAACCGCGGTATCCGGCGGTTTCGACTTCAACTACCAGGCGATGATCGGCGATATCGTACCGACCCCCAGCATCGATTGGTTCGTCATGGTGGCCCAGCCCATCCAAATCGCCTTCGGCCCCCTGAAAACCATGCTGCGCATAGTGTTGATCGGCCTGGGCATCGCGCTGTCGATTGGCGTTGCGTTTTCCATCCTCTTCAGCCGCCGGATGGCCCGGCGCTTCGAATCCCTGACTGCCCATGCCCGGCTTGTTGCCACCAGCGATACGCCCTCGGCCTGGCCCAAAAGCAGCATCGCGGAGTTCAACCAACTGTCGGACAACCTGGCCCAAATGGCCGTCGCCATCCGCAATCGGGAACAGCAACGCAAAGAGGCCGAAGAGAAGATCCGGCGCTCGGAAGACAACTACCGAACCCTTTTCGAGGAGTCCCTGGACACAATTTTCATCAGCACCATCGAAGGCCGGTATATAGACATCAACCCGGCGGGCGTGGCGTTGCTGGGATACGCATCCGAAGAGGAGGTGCTGGCGCTGGATCTCTTCCGGGACGTCTATATGGACTCGGAGGATAGAACCAATCTGATCCGCCGCTTGATCCAGGCCGGCTATGTGCAGGATTACCAGGTCCGACTGAAGCAGAAGAACGCAGATATCGTCGATGTCGCCATCACGGCCTCCCCGATCCTGAACGGCGCCAACGAACCAACCGCCATCCGGGGCATCATCCGCGACATCACCGAACGTAAATCCCTGGAAGAACAGTTGCGCCATGCCCAGAA